>JAADFT010000460.1 GCA_013152765.1 Calditrichota bacterium
CCGTCGCCAGCAAGACCGCTTTCTCCACCGGTGTGCCGTAGCGGGTCTCGAAAATCCTGCTCGCGGGGCGAATTTGCGCCGTCTGGAAGCCTGGCTCCACACGGACAGTGCGAACGTTCTCGTCCAACCAGTCTCTTGCCGCTCGAACGGCGGCAAGCCCTTTTCCTTTACCGCTAAGGGCCTTTGCCAGACTTTGCTTTGCCGCCTGGCCGAGCTCCTCAGCGGCCGTAATCCTTTCCCGCGTTTTCTTCGCCCAGGTGGGCCAGTCGACGAAGCTGTACTCTACGGTGAGGGCGCGTGGGCGGGATGCGTCCCACCACTCGTTAGCTGGCAATGCCGGTACGTTTCGCAGATCCCACACGTAAATCTTGGTCGAGCCCGACTGCGTTACCTTCGGCTCTACTTTTTTGGGCCACGTGCGGTACTGAAACCGAACGCCGTCCGGCACATGCACCTCCAGAACGCGCCTGAGAATCGGAAAGCGCGTCTGCAGGCGTTCCAGGCCCGACGACCTCAGGGCAAGTGGCCCTTCCCGGCGAACTTCCAGGTCGATCACGGCACCTTTCTCCAGGGCGGTGTGGTCGATCACGTACTGACGCAGAGCCAACCAGTCGGGGGCGGAAGCCACGGCGGACCAAACCATGTCGTGGTAGCCGTTGTCGGGCACGGGCACCACAGTGCCGTCCGCCATGAACGTGCGTGCCCGCACCGCCTTGATCTGTTCGCGCCCGTACCAGTAGACAAAACGCGGGTCGGCGTAGGCGCTCAGCCCCACCTGGGTGAAGATCTTGAAGACCCGGGTGTACGTGTCGGTCAGCGTGCCCTCCGCATTCACTTCCAGGACCCGCTTCTCCAGAAGAATCAGCCCGTCCTGCTTCGGGTAGTCCGACGCGGAAGGGGCATTCTTGACCAGCTCCGCCGTCACGTCCTGGCCCAGGAGCGGCACCACCCAGAGCAGGACCGCACCAAGAACCGCAAACGCTCTCCTTGTATCCAGCATGGTCCCTTCTCCTACTTGGCAAAAACAACAAGTGCTTGCCGGTACTTTTTCAGGCAAGACACAGCCTTGCGAACGTTCGGGTAGGTCTCGACAGGCAAGATCCGGTGTTTAATGGCAAAACGAACGCGGAGTACCACTTTGCCCTTGGAATGTTGAAGGCTGTAGGAGTAGTCAGCTCCCTCTCCAGACACCTGCTTCGCTGGGGGAGCAACCTTTAGAGCGAACCCTTTCGGCGGCTTGAACCTCTCGGTCACCTCGATGAGTCTGGTCGCACGAACCCTGAACGGGTATTTCCTCTTTTTGGGCCGATCCAGGTTGAGAAAGTCGGCACCCCAGGTTCGACTGAACGGAAGGAATTCACCAATTGGGCGGACGAGCATCGAGTCCCCAGCAGGGACAGCGTAGCCCGGGACTTCGATGTCAGCTTCTAATGTGCTTGGCTTGGAAAAATCCTCCGGATCCGACCAGGAAACGTGCCTCACTTTCGCCGCAGGCAGCCCCTCCGCAAAGAACCGACGCACCACCCGCTCGCGGTCGCGCAGTGGCGTACGCGCAAGTTGACGGCGAATCTGCGTGTCCGGCGCTCCGTCGGCCCTGACTCGAACATGAGCGGAGAGCGTACCGTCGGTGCGCACCTTGCTGTCGATTTCCACACGCAGGTAGTTCACTTCAGGCGGGAAATAAGGTGCACGCTCAAGATCCCGCCCCTCCGGCGTCCCAATTACAACGTGCTGCCGCGCTTCCGCGGAAGACCACAGCTCCCGACTGTTGGGCGCCCAAGTTGGATCAAGCAGGTGAAGACTGCCGTCGGCAGTCCGCACCGCAGCAACGCAGTGGTTGAACTGGTCGGCAGGAATCCTCTCAACTTCCGAACCGGCTTCGGTCATGACGGCGTAGGCCTCGTAGCCGAGCGAGCGCAGCATGGCGATCAGCAGCCCCGCCTTGTCTTTGCACACGCCGCCGCGGTCCCGAAACGTCATCGGCGCCGGGTGAATCGTGTAGCCCTCGCCCTTGCCCATCGAAAGTCCCAGGTAGCGCACGTTCTGGGCAACCCAGTGCACCAGTGCAGCGATCTTCTCGTCGTCGGTTTTCAGACCGCGCACGATCTCCTTTGCTTTCGCGGCGATTTCCGGCGTCGGCTTCAGGCTTGGCTCGTTGATCTTGAAGAACCAGCGCGACTTGGTGAACCAGTCCGGCACCGTGGCGATCACCACTTTTGTCGCCACATCCGAAAAGGAAACCATCTGCGGCTCGCGCTCGAAAGGCTCAATGTCCTTCTTCTCCCAGACGTAGACCAGCGTGTCGCCGTCGAAGGTCTCTGAGCTGCTGACCTCACCGTTGTAGACTTTGAACTGAACCGGCTTGTCTTTCGGTAGACGCAGTTCGTAGTGTCGCTCCAGCACAGGCTCCCAGGCGGAAAAGTACACAATGTCGTAGAAATGCCCGCGCATGGGTGGGATGAAGCGCTCTTCCGGCTGGCTACCGAGGTAAGCCACTCTGAAGCCGCGGCGAAGCGTGGTGACTTCCAGAGCGTCCCCAACTTCCAGATGCGGAAGCTGCAGCACCTTCATCCTGTTGTCCCACAGAATGATTCCCGCTGGCGCCGGCAAGTCCTCCACACCGCTGAGGTCCACGTCCACCACGTCGCCGTCCGCTTTGTGCACGCGTACGCTCAGGATTTCCGTCTCGTTGGAGAGCGGGTCGTACGTCACGCGCAGAACACTTCGTGACTTCACGGCGGCCGGCTTCAGTAATTTGGTCAGGGTGTGCTTTCGCGTCTCCGCGTAGCCAGTCTCGTGCACGCGCACGACCGTGCTGTCGAACACCACCACCGTGCTCGCGCCGGGGTACTTTTCACTCGTCACCTGCTTCAAAAGGGAGGAAACGTCCTTTCCAGCCGGGCTGCTGCCGGGACCTGGTGCACTGGTTGCTCCAGCAGCCCCTCCGGCAACAAGCAGGGCGAGCGCGGTGACCAACACACGAACACTCGTCTTCATGGAAAATCACCCTCCTCTGGCTGGCAGTCAACTGCAAGGCCAGAAACCGAGCATTTCGATCCCGAAATTCCAACGAAATTGCAACTGACAGAGGCGGAGCCGCGGTCGCTTCCACCCGC
>JAADFT010000461.1 GCA_013152765.1 Calditrichota bacterium
CCAGCCTCTGAGTCGCCGGGCCATTTTCGTGAAGGAGGGCAAGGGTGCGCGTTGTCGTCGTGGGCTTAGGTGAAGAGGGGCATCACCTCACCCGGCTTCTCTCGCAGTGGGGCCACGAAGTGGTGGCCATCGACCCCAGCCTGGAGCGTTGCCAGTTCGAGCAGGAGCATTTGGACGGTCTGGTCCTGCAGGGTAGCGGCACCAATCCCGCCGTTCTGCAAGAGGCCGGTGTCGATCGCGCTGACTTGCTCTGCGCCGTAACAGGCTCGGATGAGACGAATCTGGTGGTGTCCCTGATCGCGAAACGCCTTGGTGTGCGAAGAGTCATCACCCGCCTGCGAGAAACCATCTGGACCCGGCAGCAAACGGTTGCCCTTCAGGATTTCGGCGTTGATGTGGCCATTCATCCCGAGTGGGAAACGGCAGAAGAGATTCTGCGGCTCCTGAAACGCGCGGCCGCAACCGAGGTCTGGGAATTTTCGGACGGACGCGTGCAGCTCGTCGGGGTGAAGCTGGACCCGGATTCGCCGTGGCTTTACCGCAGTCTTTCCGAAATCTCGGCAGATCCTGGCATGCCCCCCTTCCGGGTTGTGGCCATCCTCCGAGCCGGTCAAACCCTCGTACCCACCGGCGACACCCACCTGACCCGCGGAGACCAGCTTTTCCTGATCGCCAAGAGCGAGGACATCGGCGAAATCCTTAGGAGGGCCGGCAAACACGACAGGAAAATCCAGCGTGTGATGATTCTCGGCGGCGGCCGGATCGGCCGGAATTTGGCCGCGTTGCTCGAGCGCGAACGGGACGTGCAGATCAAGCTCATCGAGGTCCAGGAGGAAAAGAGCGTCCAGATCGCGACGGAACTGCAGAAAACGATGGTCATTCATGCCGACGGCCGGGACGTCGACGTTCTCGCTCAGGAAGGCATCAGCGAGATGCACGCCTTCGTGGCCGTCACCGGTGACGACGAGAACAACATCATCACGTCGCTGCTCGCCAAGCACCTTGGCGTCCACAAAACGATCACGCTGCTGGGCAGAGCCGAGTACCTGCCGCTGATGGCGCCGATCGGTCTCGATTCCGCCGTCAACGTCCACACCGTAACTGCAAACACCATCATGCGGGTGATCCGCAGGGGCGAGGTGGTCTCGGCAGCTTCTCTACCGGGAATCGACGCCGAAGTACTGGAGTTCGTGGTTTCCGACAAAGCGCCGGTAACCAAGAAACCGCTGAAGGATCTGAACTTCCCCAAGGGCGCCATTCTTGGCGCCGTCACTCAGGGGGACAAGGTCGAAATCCCGGTCGGCAACACCCGCGTGGCTCCCGGCGCCAAGGTCGTGGTGTTCTGCGTCCCCGAAGTCATCCAGAAAGTCGAAAAAATCCTCGTGTGAGGTCCGCTTTTGCGAATCAGCACGCTTCTGCACACGACCGGTGCCATCGTCACATTTGTTGGGCTCTTCATGGTCTTTCCCCTCGTCTGGGCGCTCGTCTACCGCGAGGGAGATGCCCTTCCGCTGCTGTGGTCGCTCCTCATCACAACAGGTAGCGGTGCTCTCGCCTGGCGGCTCACACCCCGCCCGTCCGAGATCACCGTCCGCGAGAGTTTCGCCGTGGTGACTTTTGGCTGGCTCGGCGCTGCGTTGTTCGGGGCACTACCCTTCGTCCTCTCCGGTAGCATTCCTTCCTTCACGGACGCTTTCTTCGAAACCATGTCCGGCTTTACCACCACGGGGGCGAGCATCCTCACAGACATCGAGTCGCTGCCGCACGGCGTGCTGTTCTGGCGGAGCCTCACCCACTGGCTCGGCGGGATGGGCATCATCGTGCTGTCGCTGGCCATCTTGCCCGTGCTCGGCATCGGTGGCATGCAGCTCTACAAAGCAGAAATCCCCGGGCCCGTGGCCGAAAAACTTGCACCCCGTATTGGGCAGACGGCGAAAATTCTCTGGACCGTCTACGCTTTGATCAGTGCCGTCGAAACGGCCGCCTTGATGCTTGCCGGGATGAACCTGTTCGACGCCCTCTGCCACACTTTTGGCACCATGGCCACCGGTGGCTTTTCGACCAGAAACGCCTCCATCGCTCACTACGGCGGCCTGGTGCAGTGGATCATCATCGTGTTCATGCTGGTGGCGGGAGCGAATTTCTCCCTGCACTACTACGCCCTGCGGGGCCGTTTCCGCAACTACTGGCGCAGCGAGGAATTTCGCTTCTACCTGCTCATCATTCTCTTCGGCACGCTGGTGCTGGCCGCCGACAACCTGGCAACCATTCACCCCAACCTGCTCGTCGGGGTCAGGGCGTCGATTTTCCAGGCAGTGTCGATCACGACCACCACCGGTTTCGTAACCGCCGACTACGAGAAGTGGAGCGCCTCCGCTCAGTTCATCTTGCTCATGTTCATGTTCATCGGAGGATGCGCCGGTTCCACCGGTGGAAGTGTGAAGGTGCTGCGGGTCATGGTGCTTTTCAAGCAGGGTCTGGCGGAATTGAAGAAGTTACTGCACCCCAGGGCAGTGGTGCCCGTACGAGTGGACGGTCACGTGGTTTCCCCGGAGCTGGCCCTGAACATCCTGGGGTTCACCTTCCTCTACCTGTTCCTCTTCAGTCTGGCGAGCATCGTGATGGCGCTCCTCGGCATGGATCTCGTCAGCGCCATCGCTTCGGTGGCAGCCACACTTGGCAACGTCGGGCCAGGGCTGGGCAGCGTGGGCCCCACCGACAACTACGCTCACGTCGTGCCAGTCGGCAAATGGCTGCTCAGCCTCCTGATGCTGCTCGGCCGCCTGGAGATCTACACCGTGCTTGTTCTTTTCAGCAGGGATTTCTGGCGGAAGTAGGAAAAGAAACAGGACAAAGCCTTAACAGGAGAGGACCAAAAACCTCTCTTGCCGCTTCGCGCAGGAGTAGACGGCAAGAATTCGCTTTGGCCCTTCGGCAGCCCGAAACGCCCTCAAGACCACAGCAAGCCACGCAGTACCCCCTTACACGAGCGATTTGCCGTCGATCCCCTCCGGAATCCGGCGACCCATCAGTTCCAGAATGGTCGGAAAAACGTCGGCCGTGCGCGCCGGCTCGGACCCGACAGGGTGGCTGAAAGCCAGTGGTACACACATTTG
>JAADFT010000462.1 GCA_013152765.1 Calditrichota bacterium
GCGAACGGAGCCTTCGGTCACGCGCACGTGACGCCGACCGGCTACCAGGCTCCGTACAGCGAGGCGTGGTGGTGCTGTTTGCCACACGGGCTGGTTGGCTACGTCGATTTTGTCAGGCACGCCTTCGCCGCCGAAGACGACACGCTGTTCTGGAATTTCTTTCTCCCTCTCCGAACGAAGTTGCGCGTGTCCGGACAGTTGCTCTCGCTTGCCACGGAAACCGATTTTCCCAACACGGGCAGAGTGAAGTTGAAAGTCCGCGTGGAGGACTCCGCCCGCTTTGTGTTGTCGGTACGCAGCCCGGCCTGGGCGTCCTCCATGTCCGTTCAGGTGAACGGAGCTGCTGTCGAAGTCTCTCCCAAACGTGGCTGGTTGAGGCTCCAGCGAACCTGGGCTGACGGCGATTCCGTGGTGGTCACGTTCCCGCTTGCACTGCGGTTGGAAGATCGCCGGGGCGATCCGGTTGGACTGTCCCTGTACGAAACCGACGATTTGCCGGACCTTCAGTTCTGGTGTGGTCCTGTGCTGCTGGTCCAGAGCGAACGCTGGAACCGCAAGTTGCAAAACAACTTGAGTTTACACTCGTTGACTGAGCTGAAGCGCGCGCGGGTCTTCGGTCAGGAGCCGTTTTCGTTGCCGAACCTCCATTTCTCGCTGAGGTCGCCGGACGGCCAGGTCATTTTCACACCGATTAGCGAGGCCACTGGCGACGGCCGCTGGACGAAAAGCCTCCAGAATTTCATCCCCACAGGAGAAAAGCCGATTAACCGACACCCGGTACGCTGGAGCTGGCAGGTGTGGAAGAAGTAGCCGGCTGCTACGCGTCACGCTTTCGGGGCAATGTGCAGGCGCACCAGTGCGAGTGGGGCGTGTCTGCCGCACACCCACCAGGTGCGGGACACCGTTTGGCTGCGGTCCAGCTGTCCTTTCTTTCGAGGAACCCACCTCCTCAGTGAACGTTCACGAAACGGAAGATCAACGTGTACCGTTCGGTACACGCAGCGTGGAGGTGACGGAGTCCGCATGCGAAGGACCGCTACGATTTTTGTGCTGCTCCTCGGGCTGCTCGTTTCGGGTGTCCAGGTTGGGAACGCAGCGGATAGACGGCAGACGCTGCAAGCCGACTCGCTGCTTGTAGCCGGGGACGCCTGGTTTGCCAAAGGCGACCTGGATCGGGCTGAAAAGCTTTACAAGCAGGCCAAGGCTCTCGGGGCGAATCTTGCACTCGGTCGCCTGGGGCAAGTAGCTCTGAAACGCGGCGACTGGGGGCTGGCCAAAAGTTACTTCAAGGAGCTGCTGAAAACCGGCGCTGACGACACGCTGGCCCACTACGGGCTTGGGGTAGCCCAGCGGGAGCTGGGGGCGCAGCGCGCCGGGCTCATGCGCCTGACCGAGTGGGGCTTCTCTGAAGAACATTTCCGCTGGGTTCTGAACGCCGACAGTTCCTACCGGGATGTCCTCTACCAGCTCGCTGTCCTCGAACGCTACCGCAAACACTACTTCCGGGCCGTGTCTCTCGGACTCGAACAGCTTCGACGTCACCCGGAGGACGACGACAGCAGGTTCGGGCTGTTCGATCTTTACGACTACCTGATCGAGCACGTTTCGCCGGATACGGCTGAGGGCTGGCTGTTGCACGAGGGCTCCACGATCAGCAAGTACTTTCTGGGCGAACTCTACCGGAGACACCAGGCTTTCGATCGCGCCGAGAAAATCTTCAAGGAACTTCTCGAGGAGAAACTGCCATTCCCGAAGCAACCGGTTCTGCTTTCCCTCGCGCGTTGCTACTACGAGCAGAACAACTCGCTGCTTGCGGACGAGTACTACTGGCAGGCCGTGCGAAGCATCAAGTCGGATCTGGCGGCGCGGTTTGTCTTTGAGGATGTGAAGTACATTTTGAGTGAGGGGGAGCTGTACGAGTACCAGCGGGCAAAAACGCCGCAGCAGAAGATTGCCTTTTTCCGGAAGATCTGGGAAAAGCGAAATCCACGACCCGGCTCGCCAGACAACGCGCGCATCGGGGAGCACTACCGCCGGCTGATTTACGCGGAAAAGAACTTCCGTTTCGACGGTTTCCGGCTCCCTGTGAACAACCCGGATGTGGGCGGTTTTCTGCAATTTCCCAAAACGTTTTACCTGAACAGCAAGCTGAACGACAAGGGCCTGATTTACGTCCGCTACGGCGAACCCGACCGTAAGGCGACTGCTCTCGGCGAGGACCTGGTCCACAACGAGTCCTGGTTGTACGCGGCCAATTTGCCGCAACCGCTGATGTTCCACTTCGAAATCGACGCCGACGGAGCGCCGAACAACTGGCGGCTTGTACCCGTGCCCACGGATGACCGGCTGCTTGAGAGTCGGGAAGATTGGGACCCGCTGTTCTCGCGCTACCTGCACGGTTCTCGCATGACGCGGGACGAACTGCTGAACGAAATCGCCAACCGGAGTCGGGAGGATGTGGTCATCGGGCTGAATTCGGACCGGCACACGTGGCGGCGCGGAGTCGAGCCAATTCAGTGCCCGTTCCAGCTGGTCACGTTCAAGGGGAAGAACCGCGAGACAGAGCTCGATCTTTTCTACGGCATCCCGGAAAAAGCAGCGCGCTCCCGGGACGGCGCTGCCGACACGCTGTGGGAGAGTGGCGCGGCTGTGTTCGATGCTTTCTGGAACAAGGTTGGTTCGGAACATCGAATTTCGAGCGTTATTTGGAGCGATTCGACCCGTGTTCGGGACGGAGTTTACGTCGGTAGCCACACGTTCACGCTGGTTCCTGCGCGTTACAGGCTGGGTTTCTACGCCGAGGGCCTGGATCACCACCGGATTGCCGGCTGGAAGCTCACGCTGAAGCTGGCCGACTACAGCGGCTCGCGCGTGCGCTGCAGCGACGTCCTTCTGGCATACGACGTCAGTCCGGAGCCGCGCAAAGACTGGTGGACGCGTGGCAGCGTGTCCATTTTCCCAAATCCAAGCGCCAGGTTCCGCGTTGGTAGCCCGGTCTACACGTACTGGGAGGTGTACAATCTTGCCAAGGGCCAGGATGGCCTGCGGCGCTACGCGGTCGAACTTGCTGTCGAAAAACTCTCCGGCAGCTCTGGTGGTCTGAAGACGCTGTTCGG
>JAADFT010000463.1 GCA_013152765.1 Calditrichota bacterium
GGGCCCGGACTCTCGATCGTTACGAACACGCAGGCCTCGCCGCGTCGCGCGCGCTCGACTGCAAATTGCTCCACCAGCAGGCTCTTTCCCGTGTCCGCGACACCGGTGACCTGCAACACCGCGTACCTGGGGATCCCGCCCAGCGGAATGCGTTTGGCCTTGCCGTTCTCCCACGCCGTTGTGAAAAACAGCTCGTCAAGACCCTCCACGCCCGTTGGCACACCCTCGAGCTTGGGGATCTTTTCCGACAGCTCGGCGATCGTCGAAATGCTCTCTACCAGCGGTCCTTTATCCGTAGAAGCTGGTCCCGCCATCGACCAACCCTCCTTTTTCTTACAAAATCGACATCTTTTTGCCTATTTGGGACGCACAACCGGAAAGCCTGGTTCCGAAAATCTGCCCTCGAAAGAAAAAATTGTGGAACCCACGGTTTCGAGCTGACGTAGTAGGATTCGGACAATTCGACCAAATTGGACAAAAAGTCGAGAAACCAGCCATGCCAGCCATCACTGCAAAACGTACGGATCGCAAACACGCCATCTTGCAGGCGGCGCGCACTCTGTTTGCCCGTTTTGGGCCGCGCAAGGTCACCATGGCCGACATCGCCCAGAAGGCGCACCTCGCCAAGGCCACCCTGTACTACTACTTCAAAAGCAGAGAGGACATCCTGCGCGAAATCATTCGCAATGAGGGCGCCGAGCTCTGGCGCCGCGTCAACGAAGCCGTGGCGCAGGAGCACGACCCGGTGGCCAAGCTGAAGGCCTACGTGCACACGCGTTTCCGGGCCATCGAGGAGCTGAGCGTCTACTACTCCTCGCTGACCGAGGATTACCTGCGCAACTACGAGTTCATCGAGACGGAGCGGCGTACGTACACCGAGCTGGAGCTGAAAACAATCGAGGCCATTCTCGAGGAAGGGGTTCGCCAGGGCAAGTTCGAAATTGCCAACCCGCGCCTGGCCGCTTTCGCGATCACCATGGCCATGAAAGGCCTCGAGTACCCGCTCATCGTGGAAAAGGGCGTGGAGGTGGACGGCCGACACCTGGGCATGGACGAAGCCCTGGACATGATGCTCGACCTTCTGCTCAAGGGGATCTTGAAGAAGACCGACGGGCACGACTGCTCCTGAGCTTCGTACACCGTTGCTACCGGCCAGGCCCGTCTTCGGCGAATGCAAACATTCTTCCCGCGATGCCCTGGCAGCGTCAACCATCCGCGGGAGCACAGGCTTGTTTCCCTGTACCCGTTCTTGAGGACATCCTTTTTTTCTGGCTGAAGAAAATCGCCCCTGCCTGCAGGGGCTCACACGACGTCAACGCGACGCAACCCGGTCACCACGTTTCCCCGGATCGGAGAGGTAAATCATGAAGGATTTCAGCAGGAAGATTACGAGAGCTCGCACCCCCATCCTGATCGTTGTCTTGCTTGCCACAGCCGTCGCCGCGTACTTCGCCCAGCACGTCACGGTGAACACCGACCTGGTGGCTTTCCTGCCCAAGAATGATCCGCACGTCCGTCTGTTCGAGGAGGCGGGCAGGAAATTCGGCGGTAACTACCTGGCCATCGTCGGCCTGGAGGCGGACGACGTGTTCACCGTCGATGTCCTGAGGACGGTAGACCAGCTCACGCGGGCATTTCAGCGCATTTCCGGTGTCTCCAGCGTCACCAGCCTCGCCAACGTGATCGATTTCAAAGAAACCGAGTGGGGCGTGGAAGTAGCAAAATTGCTGGAAAACGGGAAAATCCCCACCAGTCCGGAGGAGCTGCAAAGGCTCAAGCAGTACGTGCTCAGCCGCTCCCTGTACCGCGACAAGCTGGTTTCTCACGACGCCCGCGTCACCCTGATCGTCGCCAGGCTCCGCGACGACGCGGACCGAATGGAAATCGCCAAACAACTGCGGTTGCAGTCGAAAGCGATCGTTGGTAACCGCTACAAACTGTACTTCGCCGGGCTGCCCTTCGAAATGGAGTTCATGGGGCGCCTGATTTTCGTCGATCTGATGCGCCTCACGCCGATTGCCGCCCTGCTCATCGTGTTGATTCTCTACCTGGCCTTCCGAAACTCCCGCGGTGTGATTCTTCCGTTCACCACTGTTGTTGTTTCCACCATCTGGGTGCTGGGTTTCATGGGGCTCACCGGCATCCCGCTGTCGCTCGTCTCAGCGGCAACGCCGGTGTTGATCCTCGCCGTTGGCTCGGCCTACGGAATCCACATGCTCAAACGCTACGAGGAAGAGAGTCTCTCTAGCACCAGCCCCGAGCAGGCCACGGTGCGGGCCTTGCAAACCATCGGCCTGCCCATCGCGCTGGCAGCCGTCACCACGCTGGTCGGTTTCCTGACGCTCCTCAGCTCCCAGCTCGTCATCATCCGCCAGTTCGGGATCGTCACCGGCCTCGGCGTGGTCTTCGCGCTCCTGATTGCTACCACGTTCGTCCCGGCTGTGCTGGCGCACATGCCGCTTCCGAAGAAGCGCGCTCCAGGTAAACGCGCCGCGAAGACCAACTGGCGCTGGCTCGCCGAAGCCCTTCCCAAGCACGTGCTGAATCACCCGGGACGCTGGGTGGTCGCGGCTTCGCTGCTGAGCCTGGTCGCTGCCCTGGGCATCCCGAAGATCACCCGCGAGGTGAACATCTCCGAGTACTTCAAGCCGAACTCCGAGGTGCGCGTTTCGGAGAAAATGATGGAGCAACGCTTCGGCGGCTCCTACCCGGCGCAAATCGTGGTTCACGGGGATGCGAAGGACCCGGCTATTCTCCAGTTGATGCGCCAGATCGAGCGTCGGCTGAACGCCACCCCCTGGCTCACAAATCCCGAGTCGGTCGCCGACCTGATCTGCGAAATGAACCGGGTGATGAACGACCGCTACGTTGTCCCCGACACGCGTCAGGGCGTGGGCAACCTCTGGTTCCTGCTGGAAGGCCAAGACGTGATGAGCCAGTACGTGGCCGAGGGCAACAGCCAGGCGCAGATCCAGCTTCGCATCCGCTCGATGGACACCGGCATCATTCTGCGCAGCGTGAATTTCATCGACCGCTACCTGAGCACGCTCCCAGACACCCTGGTGACGGTGGCGCTGGACAGCTTGCCGCAGTCCGTCCGGCCTCTTGCTGACC
>JAADFT010000464.1 GCA_013152765.1 Calditrichota bacterium
CGGGTCGAACGCTTTAGGCGGGGTCATCAACGTGATCACCAGGGCCCCGGCGGGCCGCCACCGCACGCTCTTTCGCTTCACGGCAGGTGTGTACGACAAACCTGTGTACCCGGAGTGGCGCTGGACGAATCGTCTTCTGCACTACGACCGGGTGGACATTTCCCATTCCCAACGGTTTGGCCCAGTAGCGCTGGACGTCTCCCTCGGACGCCACGAGTCTACCGGCGACCGCCAGAACGGACACTTCCGGCGCTACAACGCCTCGGCGAAAGTGCAGGCGCAGCTCCCGTGGGGCGCGCGGCTGCTGGCCTACGCCGCGTACGAAAACGACAAGCGGGGCGAATTCATCCAGTGGCTGAACCAGAACCACCCGCTTGAAGTGCCCGTTTCGGATTTGAAGATTCGCGCTCGTCTGAACGCGCTGAACGCCTACCTGCAGTACTTCCAGACGCTCTCGCCTCGTCTTTCGATCAAGTGGCGAGCCTCGGTTTTTCGGACTCTGATGGGTAACCAGTACAGGCGTTCCGGAGACTTCAACCCGGCCTTCGGGCAGGGAACCGAATTGCAGGTCGACTACCTGCCGCACCCGCAGCACTCAATCACGGCTGGCGTGGAGCTGAAAGAGGACATCGGCCACAACAAGTTCATCGGGCACCACAAAGGCCTGCAGGTCGGACCGTACGTTCACGAGGAATGGCGGGTCTCGGCGCGCCTGAAAGTTGTTCTCGGCGCCCGTTTCGACCGTTACAGCCTTCTCGGCGAGCCCTTCAGCGAGAGGCACCTGAGCCCGCGTGCGGGAATCAACTACAGGCCTTTCGCTGGCACCGCTTTGCGTCTGGGCTACGCCAAAGGCTTTCGCGCTGCCTCGGTCACGGAACGCTACCTTCGCCTGGATTTCGCCGGGCTCCACATCATCCCCAACCCCGATCTGCGCAGCGAGATTTCCGAAGACTGGGATTTCGGCATTCGCCAGCAGATCACCCCCTCCTGGTACGTGGACCTCTCGATTTTTCGCAACGACTACTGGAATTTGATCGAAGCAGTTCCCGACCCGTTTTTGACCGTGCAGTTCAAGAACGTGACGCGAGCCCGCATTTCCGGCGCCGAACTGGACTCCGAAGGAAGCTGGTGGCGCGATCGCCTGTCCTTGCGCGTCGGCATCACGTACACGGACCACCGCGATCTTGTCTACCACAAGCCGCTCGCCTACCGCCCCAAATGGACGGCGGTCATCTCGCCCCAGATCCGTCTCGGTCGTTACAGCCTGCAGGCCGACTACCGCTACGCCAGCCGTTTCGAGGAAGTCCAGTTGTTCCCGATGGATCCCCGGGTGCCCATGAAGATCCTGGATGTCCGCTTTCTCGTGCAGTTTGGCCAGTTGACTTTGCAGCTCTCAGCGAACAACGCGCTCGCCTACTACTACACCTTCCTCGAGCGCAACCTGGGCGAAACCCGCAACTACGCGATCACGCTCATGGGGGCGTTTTAGCCGTGCGCCAGGTCCGCCCTTCGCCTCGTCGGGTTGCGGGGGTTGCGCTTCTTTTCTTCTTACTCGCCCTCTTTCGCAGCCAGTCGGGGCAATCGCAGGATTTCGACCTTCACTTCAGCGTGCACTACCTCGGCATGCGCGTGGGGAGTCTCCGCATTCAGGCGTGGGACTCCACGGCGACGAGCGGAACCAGGTTGCGCGTCGTGCATCTGTACTCGAAAACCGCGCGTTTAGCCGGAGCAGTGTTCGGCGTAGAGGACAGCTACACCGTAGTCTACGACCCCGTCCAGCTGCGCGTCCTCTCGATTGCCAAGTCGATCCGGCAAAGCAATCTCACTCACGACGTGGTCATCGAGTACGCGGACGAACACGCCACGTTGCACAACGAGGTCACGCGCCGCTGGAACACGCCCGGTCCCGTTCTGGACGTCGTGTCGCTGATGGACGTTCTGCTCCGGGTCCGCGCGCCCGACACAACCTTCACCGTGCCCCTCGACCAGGAAGCCGCGCCCATGAAGGCGTGGGCGCGCGTTTACTCCGGAGAAAAAGGGCGATTTGCCACCGCCATCGTTCGAAAGGCCGGGAAAAAGCTGCGTCACTGGAAAACGGATCTCCTCACCAACCGATTCTCGAAAGAAGGCGCCCGCCTTGAGCTTCGATTCCGCACTGGCGAAACCGCTCCCTACCAGCTCCGGTACAGCCTCGGTCCCGCCATGGCCACTGCAAAGCTCGTCACGAAATAGCTTGCAAAGCACCCCTGTAGCGTCGTAACTTTCGCCTCTGGAAGTCGCATCGTGCTGCTTCGGGCTGCCGGTGGTCTGCTCGCAGGTTCGGCTCAGTTGACCGGCCACTTTCAGACACAACGTGCTCGGAAAGAGCCTGGCCCAGCGCTCCACCGTGCTCGAAGAAACGGACGCAACACTCCTGTGCTGGACCCGCAAGCCGTCGAAAAACCGGGACTCGTTTGAACCATGCTGGTGATTCCTACGCTCGGCTACGCCGAAACCCACTACCAGATGGGCTTTGTGCCAAACCTGCTCAAGAAAAGCGAGCCGGAAATCATCTTCGACGTTCCACACCGGGTTTCGCCTGGTAACTCTCTGCCAGTGCTCCTGTTGATCAAGGACGCCCACCGTCACCCGGTCACGGCCCTGCAGGTTACCGTGGAGCTGCGCCTGCCGGGCAAACCCGCAGTGCGGCGAAGCTTCGACCTCGGCGGCGAGGCCATCGGCGCGCCGTGGTGGTGGAAGGTGTTTGCTCTGGACCTGCCCGACGGCTTCACGGGCAACGCAACAGTCAGTGTGGAAGGCCGATTTCGGCAGGGAGAACGCGAGTTTCTCGTCGCAGCCGACAACCACCGCAAAACCAGCCACGAGCCCTTCGCCGTTCACCTTGCCGAAGAGCCGCTGCCCTACCCGGAAGGTTGGCTGGCTGGCGACCTGCACACGCACAGCCACCTGACCGCGGACCAGGTGGAATTCGGCGTACCCTGGGACGCCGCCCGACCTCTTGCGCGGGCACTGGAGCTGGGCTGGTTCGCCGTCACGGACCACAGCTACGACCTGGACGACGACCACCACTCTTTCACCGAGCGCGACCCGGATTTGCGAAAGTGGAAGCAG
>JAADFT010000465.1 GCA_013152765.1 Calditrichota bacterium
GCCTCTGCCAACCGCACCAGCGCCTTCTTGCTCACTCCCAGCACGATCGCGTACGGCAGCAGTGTGTCCAGCTCCAGGTCGCCGGAAAGCTGCCCTCCGGCCTTGCCGTACTTGCGGAGGTAGCGTCCCAAAGCCAGCCAGCGCTGGGCCTCCATTTCGGCTTCGGGGGTGCGCCTCGGCATGAGCATTGCCGGAATGAGCAGCAAACTGCCGACGATAATCGGGATGATGCCCGGCCAGCCGGACACAAACAATCCCCCGACGCCCAGCAAACTGAGCACTACCGAAAGCACGATGGCCTTGTTTCGCGCCTTGAGGCTCGGCTCCTCAAAGAAGTGCTCCTGCTTGGCGAGCTGGCTGAGCTGCTTCTGCCACTTCCGGTACCAGCGTCGTACTTTGCCAGAGGCCTTCTTGATCTGCCGGTCGGTCACCTGTCCCGTCCCCTGACCAATTTCATCGAACAGGAACCTGAGGAGCTCTTCTTCCCACGGCCGAAGCGTGTCGCCGTCCGGATTCTGCTGCCTTACGAACGTGTAGACCACGCGCTTCCGTTTCCAGAGCTTTCCGCGAATCTCCTCCCTCGGCTCGATCCGCAACCAGCCGCGCCGGGCCAGGTCCAGCAGAGTAGCAGTCAACACGGCGCCGCCCAGGCTCCCTTTGCCGAGCAGGTAAGCCACCAGAGCCGGCGGTCGGTCCGACGGAAGTGTCGAGTCCATTTTCGGCACACCGGGCGTGGGATGCCTGCGGCCGTAGCGCGCCCACCAGTTAGCCACGATGGCCACAGCGGCAAGACTGAGGAAACTCAGGAACCACAGCCCCTGACGTTCCCTTTCGCGCCTGGCTGCAGCTTTGCGCAATGCTTCCTGCCGTTTTCGGTTGGCCTGTCTGGCCCATTCGGCTTCCTGCGCCAAAATGCGTTGCAGCGCGGCGGTGTTCAGACGATTCGTCGCTTTTGGCACCCAGCTCGGCGGGAAAAGAATGCGACCTTCCCAAAAGGTGTGGGCAGGCAAAGGGCTCACCGTGAGCTCCACCCTGCCGTCTGGCAAAATCCGGGAACGTCCCCAAAGCGGACCGTGCGCCCACACGCGAATCGAGTCGGGGTTAGCGGGGTGCTCCCACGAAACCCGGACAATCACTCGGCCTGTTGGCTTGTCCCAGCCCTCGCCCACGAATTTGTAGTAAAACTCGGCCACATCGGTGTAAACCCGCACCACGTCTCTCAGAACAAAACTGAGGATGAAAACACGCGTCTGATTTCGGGCCGTGAAGAACCACTTGGCCTCAAGCCTGTCGCGCGAGATCGTAATTCTGACCGTGCCGTCGCGCTCACTTTCGTCGGGCCTGTAAATGCGCTCCGCTTCGCGCACCTGAAAGCTGTCGACCCGGCCGATGCCCTGCAAAGGCAGACGGTAGCTGGCCCAGTGAAACTCGCCCTGAAAGCTGTACACCCGGCGCTCGACGATCTTCACGCTGCCGTCTTCGAGAATTCGGGCATCGATCGAGACTTTGTCGATTCGGTAGTCCTTTGCCAGCCCGTGCGCCGGAATCAACCAGCCCGCCAGCAACAGCGTGAGCATCAGCGCAGCAAGACGTCGAACTCTCACGTGGGCCTCCTCCCTACGTTGCAAACCAGCTCTGAGCCAGAGCCCAGCATTCGTCCCGGTACCGCATGGCTGCGTCCCACCGCCCGTTGCGCAGTCCACGAATCAGGATGTACTTCTGGTGCTCGTACAGGAAGTAGAAGTGGTGACGTACCCTGGCGGCGGTGGAGTTGTCGCGCTGCCGCCCGTAGCCCCGCCAGAAAGCGGGCTCGGAAATGCCACAGTAGTCCAGCACGGCGTACTCGATTTCAGGGTCACCCCACAGGGCGCGGTCCCAGTCCACCAGGCCAGTGAGGTTCCCCGACTCGTCCAGCAGGATGTTCTGGCTCCAGACGTCCATGTGGAGCAGTGACGCCGGCACGTTCGGGTCGAAGTAGCGCAACCTGCTTTCGAGCGCCTCCACCAGCCAGGCGCCCTGGTCCGGAGTGTACGCTTTCATGTCCACCAGTTGTTGCACGAGCTTGCCCCACATGACGCGGAACGCGTCCACCCAGTTGTCCTGGGGCTCCATCGGCCGGTGCGGTCCAACGTAGCCGTACTTGTCGCCGGTGATCTCGTGCACCTGCCGCAGGCAGCGGCCGAGTTGCTCCAGCACGCGATCCCACATGCTTCGCCCTACCGGCAGTTCGCTCGCGGCCACTCCGGGGAGGCGTTCCATGAACAGGTAGTCCGAAGGGATCCGTGTCCGGGTGAAATCCGTGGCCAGAATGGCGGCCACAGGACAGTCCGTGCGCTCGCGAACGATCTGGTGAACGACGGGTTCCTGGCGCATCATGTCTTTCTCGTAGAACAGCACCGGCGTGTCGGGCAGCGGGGCGATCCGCAGAACCATCTGTTGCCCGTCCAGCTCCACGTAGTAGCTGCGATTGAACTTGCCGCTGGGGATGCGCCGGAAAGCCACGCGCTCGCTGTCCACCTGGAAATTCGCCGCAACCAAAGAGCGCAGCAGGTTTTCGTCAAGTTCGGGCCAGGCCACGATTCACATCCCCTCGCGTTTCAGAATCCAGGCGGCCAGAGCACCCACACCAACCGCCAGCGCGAAACTGAACAACGTCCCAACGATCACGTACTCAGCCACGCGTCGCTCCGGCTCCCTACCCTGCCCGGAAATCTCACCGAAGCGCAACAGTCCTTTCGCGGCAAGAACCACGGCCACAGCGCCGGGCTGTCCCATGAGGACGAAAGTGACGACCAAAAATCGCTCCAGCCAGCCGATCAGCCGACCCGCGCCCGGTAAGCCCGAGTCGACCCAGCGCTGAAGCTCGTCGCCGCCCCGCGCGTTCACAAGCCAGCGGCAGAGGGCCTGAACCAGCCAGCCTCCACCGAAGACAGCGAGCAGGTAGGCCAGCGCAACCACGAGAATTTGCAAAACCCACTCCCTACGCTGGTTTCAGGTTCGTCCAGAAACAGCCCCACCAAGTAACCGCAACGACGCCCCTTCACACCCGAGAAGAGGTCGTCGGTTCATCCTACCGAGGCCCCCGTTTCACCACGCTCCACCGAAGAA
>JAADFT010000466.1 GCA_013152765.1 Calditrichota bacterium
CGACAGCATGTACTTGTGGCCGGTCACCGCGTACTCGTCGATCACAACCACGTTGATCGGACCGTTGCCGAGCGTACCTTCGAGCGGTTTGACGCCGACCGTTGGGGCCACAAAGTTGCTTGCTGGCGGTCCCGGCACAACCTCCACCAGGTTCGGGTCCGAGCCGGGGTTGTTGCCCTTCGCGGTCTCCAGGTAGTTCAGCGCGGGCCAACCGTCCGGATTCCACTTCGGGTCGTCCAGAACGCCGCGGTCGTAAGCCGTCACCGTGTACCAGTAGGTGACCCCGTTCTTGACGTTGTTGTCCGTCCAGGTGTGCACCAGACCCGTGTCCTTGCCGCGGTCCAGGTGCGGGTACTGCGGATCCAGTCCGGTGATGCCATCCTTCAAATCGAACTGAGCCACCGGCAAGAAACCGACTTCCTGTCCGGTACCGTCGTAGATCTTCTGACCCCACTCGTTGTTGACCGGCGGCGAGGTCGTGCGGTAGATCTTGTAGCCTTCGAAGTCCTTGTAGCCGGTCATGATGTCCACCGACTCCTCGGCCACGCGATCCCAGTACAGGGTGACCTTGCCGTCGCCGGGCACCGCCACCACGTGCGGCGTCTTGGGCGGATCAGCACCCATGTAGTTCAGCTCGTACATGAACTGCGCCGTTCTGGCGTTGAACTTGGCGTCGTCGATGTCGTCGCCCATCAGCAGGCAGAAAGCGAACGTGGTGGTGTCGCCCGCAGCCAGGTCAAACGGCCCGGAACTCATGATGAAAACGCAGTCGAGCCCGTTCGGGAACATCTCCTGGATTCCTTCCGGCGAATCGAAATGGGGGTCGAGAGTGCCGTCGGGTGCGGGCCAGAAGTAAGCGTCGTCTTCCTCCGGCTTCAGGCCCGAGGTGTCACCGCTGATCACTTTGTAGGTGATCAGCTCGGTGCGGCTCGGGTCCACGGAACCCGGCCGATTCTCCCACTCAAACCAGTGCCAGTCCGTCAGGCCGAGCTGTTCGCCTTCTGGCTCGTCGATCACACCGTCATGGTCGTTGTCGATGCCATCGTTCGCCGGTGCGTTCGGCGTTTCCAGCAGCTTGATGGCCGGGACCACCTTGTAGGCCGGGCTCGGAAACTCGCCCGTGCCGTAGCGGTAGTCGTAGATGAACGCCATGTTGTAGTTGTACGTCGTGTCGTTCTGCTCGTCGTACTCGGACTGAATGTAGGTCATCCAGTCCATCCGGTCGTTGATCGTGGTCGTCAGGTTGTACTCCGGCACGTCGCTGTCGTCGTAGAACCCGACGTACATGCCGTGGTAGTCCCACTCGCTGTTGTTGATGATCTTGGTAACGAAGAACAGGAAATCCTCAGCGTAAGAACGCCCGTAGGACAGCACCCAGACGTCCAGCTCCAGGCCGAGGGGGAAACCCTGGTCCAGCAGGGCGTCCTGGTCAGCGTACGGCACGCCCTTGTTGTTGAGGTCGTAGTCCGTCATGGCGAAGAAGACTTCTTTGTCGGCCGTAAACTGACCTTCGAGCACCTCGCCCGTGTTGGGGTCGATCGCCCAGGGTCCCGGCCATTTGCGGTTTCCGTTCTCGTCCTTCGGCCAGCTTTCGGGCAACGTGCTCGTGGCCATCAGCGGAAGGCTTCCAAGGGCCGTACCCGAAAGGACGTCGCCGAGGGTCATGTCGCCGCTGTGCAGCTCGCCCAACGATCCCGCCTTTGGACCCCAATCGTTCCCCACAAAGGTGGCCGAAACCGATGGGCCCTCGATCTTGTACTCCTCGCCGGTCTCGGGATCCTTGCGGGTGGGATTCCAGGGTCCCTCGGGCACGCCGATCATCAGGGAGAGATCCGGAATGTACGACCAGCCTTTGTAGAAAGCCGCCGGAACCTTGGGCCGGTAGTCCCAGGTGGACAGCCGGCCGTCGTTGAAAACGGCGTGCTGCAACTTGCCAGCGTCGAGAATTCCAACCGCGTTGTCAATCGTCTTGTTCGCCTTGTGCAGCGTTTTGGTTTGCTTCGAAACGTCTGCACCGAAACTGTTCAAAGCTACCAGAAGTGCGGCAAGCACAACCGGCAACCATCGCCAGACTCTTTTCGCCATTACATCCTCCATGCATCGGCTAAACGGCTAACCCGTGGTTGACAGGGAAACCGATTGTCGTCTCCTGGCAGATCTCAACGGATCTCGAGTCGGAAACCGAGATCGATGAACCGACGCGGGCCGAAGTGAAACGGCCGGTCGTAGTAGGTGCTCGTCTGCGTGCGGCTCATGGCCGGACCCGGGTCGGTCGGGCTTCCTGTCTCGCTGTAGACCGACAGCACGTTCTTGCGATCGAACAGATTCGAGATCCGCGCGATGAAGCCGATTCTGTAGTTCTTCTTGAAGACGAAGTCCTTGCGGAACACCGCGTCCACCGTCCAGGTCCACGGCCGACGCGCGGAGTTCGGCTCCAGTGCCTGACCGCCGACAGTTGGCGTGTACGGCATGCCGCTGGCCGCCCGCACCACAAACTGGTAGGTCGTGTTGTCCAGCGGCCGACGCCCGAACAGGACGGGACCCATGTTCTCCGGAATCATGAAACCGAAGTTGGCATCGATCACGTGCGTCCGGTCCCAGGGCATCAGGTACTCCTTGTGCGGGTGCGTTTCCTGGGTGTCGCCAGACCAGTACCCGGCCCAGGAGTAGTACTTGTTGGCCTTGGCCACCGACCACGTGTACTCGATGTCGCCGAAGTAGTAGTTGCTGAAGCGCTTGTGCAGCGACACATCGATGCCTTTCGAGCTCCCGAAGTCGCTGTTGTTGATGATCGAGTAGCTGTACAGGCCGAGGCTGTCCGGGTCGAAACCGGTGATCCGGAAGCTTCCCGGGTCGCCGTTGTTCTCTTTCGCCCACGCAGCTACCGACAGGCGCCAGTCCTCGCCGATCTGCTGATCAACACCGATTTCGTACTGGACAGTCCGGGCCGGCTCCATGTTGGCCCAGCCGAACAGCGGCGAAGGCGAATTCAGGTTCAGCGTCTGGTTGGTGTAGAGGTCGCGGTAGTCCGGCACCTGGAAGAAGTGGCCGTAGGCAAAGTGGAACGTGGCCCGGTCGGTGATCGGATGGCCGATGCCCAAACGTG
>JAADFT010000467.1 GCA_013152765.1 Calditrichota bacterium
CTCGCCGTGCAAGTCCGGAACAGCCGAGACGGCTCGTCGCTTTCACTGCCCTTCGAAGCAGAGCTTTTCCTCAGCTTCCTCGCTCTTCGCCTGGTGCGGGCCCTTGCTCTGCGATTGCGGCGAGCCGAGGTCCCACACTCCTGGCAGACTGTCCGTGAGCTTTTTGCCGCGCAAACACGCGTTACGCTCCGCCTGCCAGACCCGTTTGGCAACCACACTCACTACATTCGTACCACCACGCAGCCCGGCCAGGATCTTGCCAGACTGTACGAACAGCTCGGCCTCAAGTCCGACCTTTTGGGGGCTCGCCACTTCACAGTGTGAGTTGAGGCGCAAAACAGGCTTTGTTCAGGTCCGCGCTTCGCCTGACCAGTCCAGGTGCAGGTGTTGCCAAATTGCACGATGCCCCAAACGCGCGTACTCCAGCCACATCGTTCCAGGAGGTTACGTCGTGAGGCAGGGGTGCTCCGGTGTCAGCTCGGCGATTTTTTCGATCAAACAGTCCGCCTCGCTGAGCACCTCTGGGGGCAGCGTCGAGGTTACGGCAATGCAGCGCATCCCGGCGGCTTTGGCTGAGCGAATGCCGAGCGGAGCATTCTCCACAACGACGCATGCCCGCGGCTCCACACCGAGACGCCGGGCGGCTTCGAGGTAGGGGTCGGGGCTCGGCTTGCCCTTCTTCACGTGTTCGCTGGTGATGACCACGTCGAATTTTCCGAGCAGCTCTTCCCCCACTGCAGCCACCAGGTTGTCCCACACCGAACCGGTTACGAGACCGAGCTTCAACCCTTGCTGCTTGAGAACGTCGAGCACCTGTTCAACCCCCGGATACGGCTTTGCGGCCGTCGTTTTCCGGTAGTGGGCCCGTTTGGCCGCCATCAAACGCTGAACTTCTTCTTCGGGAAGATTCAGTCCGTTCTTCTTCAACAGTGCTTTGGCGATCTCGATCGCCGGCTGGCCTTCGTTCACTGCCACATCTCTCTCTTCCACTTTCGCCCCCAGCGGACCAAGCACGTGGCGCCAGGAGCGCGTGTGGTGAGGTAAGGTCTGTGCAATCACTCCGTCGAAATCGAACAACACCGCTTCCGTCACTGGATCTCCTCAAGTCTGGCTGTGAAATGACGCAACATGGGCGCTTCGTACACGATTCGCAGGCCGCGGATCCTGTCGCGGTTCCTGTACAACTCGATGATTGACTCCGCCACGTAGTTCATGTGCATCGTGGTGTAAACCCGGCGCGGGATGGCAAGCCGCACCAGCTCCAGATCCGGGTAGATTTCTTCGCCGGTTTCGGGGTCTTTCTTTGCGAACATCAGGCTGCCAATTTCCACAGCCCGGATTCCGTACTCGCGGTAGAGCGCCACCACCAGAGCCTGCCCCGGAAATTGCGCCTGGGGAATGTGCGGGAGAAAACGTTTCGCGTCGATGTAAATCGCGTGGCCGCCAACCGGCTTGACGATCGGCACACCTGCCTCGTCAAGCAGTTGTCCCAGGTAGCGCACCTGGCCAATTCGAAAGCGCAAGTAATCCTCATCCAGAACCTCGCGCAGGCCCCGCGCCACGGCCTCGAGATCCCGGCCGGCGAGCCCACCGTAAGTCGGGAACCCCTCCACCAGAATCAGAAGGTGGGTCACCTTCTCAGCCCAGGTGTCGTCGTTCAGCGCCAGAAATCCGCCGATGTTCACCAAGCCGTCCTTCTTGGCGCTCATTGTGCAGCCGTCGGCGTAGCTGAACAGCTCCCGCGCAATCTCGGCGACGGATTTCGACTCGTACCCCGGCTCGCGCTCTTTGATGAAGTAGCAGTTTTCCGCGAACCGACAGGCGTCCAGAAACAGGGGAATGCCGTACGAGTCCAGCAGCTCCCGCACCTGGCGAACATTCGCCATCGAGACGGGCTGTCCACCGCCACTGTTGTTGGTCACCGTGAGCATGACCAGGGGCACGCGCTCAGGACCAACTTCTTCGATGGTCCGACGCAGCTTTTCCAGATCCATGTTCCCCTTGAACGGGTGCTCGGACTCCGGATCGTACGCTTCGTCGATCACCAGGTCGACGGCCTTTGCCTCTTTGTGCTCCACGTTCGCTCGCGTCGTGTCGAAGTGGATGTTGTTGGGCACAACATCACCCGGCTTCACCGCGACCGAGAAAAGCAGGTTCTCGGCCATCCGTCCCTGGTGCGTGGGCACCACGTGCCGAAAGCCCGTGATGTCCTTCACCGTCGACTCGAAGTGGTAGTAGTTGCGACTCCCGGCGTAAGACTCGTCGCCGAGCATCATGCCAGCCCACTGGTTGTCGCTCATGGCCGCCGTACCGCTGTCCGTCAGCAAGTCGATGTAAATGCTCTCCGCCGGGATGTTGAACACGTTGTAGCCAGCCTTGCGAATCAGTTCGTCGCGTTCTTCGCGCGTCGTCTTGCGAATGCGTTCCACCACTTTGATTTTGAACGGCTCCGCCGGGAATTGCATCCTGCCCTCCCTTGTCAAAAGCCGAAAACGTTCTTCCCTCGGCCGTTGCCACAGCCTAAGAAGCGGGACACGATTGACGCGCGATCCCAAGCGGGAGACTGCGCCCGCTGACTACAGCATTTTCAGCGGTTCAAAATTCATGAAGTCGGCGTGGTGCACGATCACGGATTCCGGACAGCGGTACCCACCGTCGCCTTCCTTCGCGTGCGTGGCGATGATGTGAACGATTTTGTCGGAAAGACCGTGCTTGGTGGCCAGCCCGGCTCCGCTGAACGGGTGGCGCAAGAGCCGGCCTGTGTCACTCTTGACGAAGCCTCCCCCCTCGCGCCGGTACTCGAGCAGCTTGCCCACGTCATGCAGCAGCCCACCTGCGACCAAGGCGTCGAAATCGATTTCGTAAACATCCCCGTAGTGCTGCTGCAGCACCTTGGCGCTCTCCAGTGCCACCTGCGTTACCGCCCGCGTGTGCTGGACCAGATCAACCTTCGTGTCCGGAATCAGCAGCGTGAACGGAATTTGAGCAAGATCCTCAATCGTCCAGCCGCCACGCTGCATGGCCTCTTCCCAGACATCCAGAACCTTCTCGCGCAACCGCTCATCCTGAATGAGGTCGAGTTCAGGGAAAAGTTTTGCCAGCT
>JAADFT010000468.1 GCA_013152765.1 Calditrichota bacterium
AAGTCCCCGATCAATTCCTCCACCGTGGCGTAGCGCTGGTCTGGGTCCTTGGCGAGGCATTTGGCCAGGATTGCGTCCCAGGCCGGATTCAGTCCTGGACGCTTGCTTGAGGGCGGCTCCGGTTCTTCATTCAGAACCGCGTACATCATGGCCTGCTCGTACTCGGCTTCGAAGGGTAGCCCGCCGGTGAGCATCTGGTAAAGCACCACACCCAGTGACCAGATGTCGCTCCGCAAGTCCTCCCTTTCGCCCCGGTAGCGCTCCGGGGCCATGTACGCAGCAGTGCCCAGAGTGGTCGAATCGCGCGTGATCTGCGCTCTTCCAGCGAGTTTGGCAAGACCAAAATCCAGAATCTTGACCAGACCGCCCTCGGAAAGAAAAATGTTAGCTGGTTTGATGTCGCGGTGGACGATGCCTTTACGGTGAGCTGCGGCCAGACCCTGCGCCACCTGGAGCACCACATCCAACGCCTGTTGCTCATCGAGCGGGCCGCGCTCGAGGCGTTGTCGCAGGGATTCCCCCTCGTAGCAGGCCATCACGATGAAGGTCCGGCCCTCGCCAGTGCTGTCGATCTCGTGAATCGTGCAGATGTTCGGGTGGTCCAGGGCAGAGGCAGCCTGCGCCTCGCGAACAAAGCGCTCCCTGGCAACGTCGTCGCTGGTCAATTCGGGCGGGAGAAACTTCAGTGCCACCGTGCGCCCGAGCCGAACGTCGACAGCCCGGTACACAACGCCCATCCCGCCGCGGCCGATTTCGGCCACCACCTCGTAGTGGGAGATTTTCGATCCGATCATTTCGACCCACCTCCCGAAAAGCCACTACGACCTGCCCGTTCGGCTTCTGGACGTTCAGTTACCACGCCGGGGACCTCCGGCAGGCCACCATCGTGCAGAATTTGAATCAACCTTGCTGGCTCTGCCCAAGGCAGCCCACCCGTCCAAACCGGCTTGAGCAAGGGGAACGCAGGTTTCGCTGGCAACTCCCTTTTTGAAGGCACATCCGCCCAGGAGAGCTCAGCTTAGGCCTACTACGTCACATTTGCCATCTTAAAGCAAGAGGCGCAACGCGGTTTCCCGCCGGGAGTCAAATCCCCGGGCTGCTTTGAGATGACGCCCGCTGAAGCGGGCTACACCTGGGAAGAATCATCAATGTTTTGACGTAGCAGAACTCGGAGTCCTACCGGCGACAGAACCGCGTTTGCTTGAGTCCGAAGAGGAGAGCACAGGCCAGCGCGGGTGAAAAGTGGGCAGCGTCGTTGAGAGCGGCTAAAAGAGGGCAGGTCGTGGGGTGAGCGGGTCAGGAGCGAAAGCCGATCCCTCCTCAGTTGCGTCGAACGATCTTGTTTGATCTTGTTAGATTTTAGACAAAGTGGCACGCAAAGTCAAGCGCTTTCGTGGCGAGCAGGAGAAGATTTTGCTGAACTGGAGGAATTGTTGCAGAGCTACAATTCGTGCATGCTACCACGCGAGGACAACAACTGCTCGTTCTACGCCGGAGACGCCGCTCTCAGCCCGCCATTCCAGCAACGCCACGTACGGACCAACGCGACAGGGGCGGCCAAGGTCGTCCCGACCGTCCCAAACTACCAGCCTGTGTGGGCCACACGGTTCGCTGGCCAGCAACTCACGCACACGGCGTCCCAGTACGTCGAACACGCGCAGGCGCACTGTTGCCTGAGCGGCCGGGAAGTTCAACGAGAAAACAGCCACGTCCTCGTGGCCGTCGCCGTCGGGAGAGAACGGGTTGGGCGAAACGGAAAACGCGGCTTCTTTCGGCATGGTGTATGCAAAAACACTGTTCGGCGCTCCAGGCGTGCCTCCGGTCGGGTCAGTGCACCGCGTCCAGCTCTGCCTCCGGGCGGAAGGCAGCTCCGGCCGCAGCTTTTCCAGCGAGTAACCGCGCTCCACTCGCCAGGCAGCGTCGTAACGCGCTGAATCCGCTGCTGCACCTGCCGGGTCCACCAGGCGAACAGCGTCCACGTCGTCGTTGAACCCGGGCCAGGGGCTGACCACCGTGAACAGCGCCCCCGACGGCAGTTCCCAGGGGTTCAGCGCGGAGGAGTCTCCTGCCAGCAGCGCAAACCCGCCGGGCGGCAAAACCAGCGAGTCCCGAACCGTCCCCATGCCCGCAGCACCCCGAGCATCCTGCAAAGCCCAGCCGAAGAGGTCCACGCTCCACTGGCTGACGTTCGCGATTTCCACCCACTCCGCCTGACCCGCAAGCGGCGCCACGTACAACTCGTTCAGCGTCACAGCACCGAAGGGAAACGAAACGTAGAGGCGAAACGCCGCGGAGTTGTTCTCGCTCCGAGAATCCGCTTCGCAAGCAACCGTTGCCAGGAGAGTGCACCAGCCCGGGCGGCTGAATTCCACCGCAGCTTCGAGGTCAAGGGTGTCACCCGGAGCCAGGGCTGTCACCGTGCCATTCCAGAGCTCTTCACCTGTGTCCAGACAGCTCACCGCGACCCTTGCTGCAGGCACAACCGACAGGCCGACGTTCGCCACCCGCAGGGACAGCCTGCTCGTTTGGCCGACCCGCGCGCCCCGGCTGTGAACGGCCACAAGCGCCAGATCCACGTCGCGCGGCGTGGCGGTGTTCAGGCGTCCGGGCGTCGCTCCGGCCGGGTCTGAACTGGACCTCCAGTTTGCGCTGTCTGTGCTCGAAGCTGTGGCTAAGAGTCGCTCCAGACTCCCCGATCCCCGAGCCCAGGAAGGACGGTAGAAAACACTGTCAACGACGTAACCGCAGGGATCCGCCAGCACCACAGCGTCCCCTGCGTTACTGAGCCCCGGCCACGCACCTTGTGTACGCCACACAGGAACGCCCGGTGGCGTACCAGACGGTAGATCCGCATTGGGCGGCAGCACCAGGGCGTACTCACCTGCAGCGAGACACACCCCAACCGAGTCAAGAACAACACGTCTGCGACTGTCGCCAAACTGCCAGGAATCCAACGAGATGCTTTGCTGGCTGGCGTTGAACAGTTCGACCCACTCCGGTTCGCCGGTCGGAGGTTTGAACTGGATCTCGTTGACAACCACCGCCAGCTGGGGCAAGGAAACGTTCAGGCTGGCTCTGGTCGTGCCGGTCACTGCGGAGTCGC
>JAADFT010000469.1 GCA_013152765.1 Calditrichota bacterium
GCCGGATTCGCCGGAACGAAGAGCGAAGCGAAATGCGAGTTTGCAGTCGAAAGGCGAATCCTGTGGATGGCCTCAGAACCTGTTCGCTGAGCACTGACGAAAGTAGTTGGCATCTTGACGCGGTGTGGCTGGCTGCCGAGGGAAAGCGAGTGCGGGGTCTCGTGCAGCTGTTTGGGAGAACCCTCGCAAAACGACTTGCTTTTTGACGCACGAGACGGTATCTTTCGGCGTCTCAAGTGTTGGTTTTTGCGTGAATTGCTGCGTGCAAGGTTGAAAGAGGTGTTGCTGGCATGACTCAAGACAGTACTGCAGCTCAACCCGCTGTTGCCGCCAGGCTTGAAAAGAAATTGAGTCAGGCGAAGGGCGAAAACCGGGTTCTCACTTTCTTGCGCGACTTCTTGGCCTACTGGCCGACTGTGTACTTCCTGCGCGGGCTGGGCAAGATTTTCAACCGGGCTGAGCTCTACGGCCTGGAAAACCTGCCGAAAAAGGGCCCGTACGTGGCTGTTGTGAACCACCAGAGCCACTGGGATTCGGTGGGCTCGTCTTTCGCTGTGCGCACCCGCGTGCACGTGATGGTCAAACACACGCTGGTCAAGATCCCCATTCTCGGCTGGTTTTTGCGCGCGATTTACGTCTTCCCGGTAAAGCGGGGTCGCCTGGATCGCAAGGCATTCGAGCACGCGGTGGAACTGTTGAAAAAGGGTGACGTGCTTTTCATCGCCCCGGAAGGTACGCGCCGCAAAGACCGCAACACGCCGCCGCCGAAGCCTCGCAACGGTTTCGTGCTGTTTGCGCAACTCGCGAAGTGCCCGGTAGTGCCGATCGCCATCTGGGGAACGGACCGGGTACTGCCGCCCCACAGCTTCCTGCCGCGTCCGCGGAAAATTCGCGTCATGATTGGCGAGCCGATCAATTTGCCCGAGGTTGAGCCCGTAGCCAAGAACAAGGATGAGCTTCAGCGCCAGGCGGAAATGGTGATGGGCAAGGTCTACGAGATGTGGGAAAAACTGGACGCGATGGGCAGGAAAAAGCGGAAGTGAAAGCAAACGGCCTGCGCATTCTCCAGGTTTGCTCTTCGGATTCGTGGGGCGGAATGGAGATGCACGTTGCCGTGCTGAGTGAACTGCTTCAGCAGCGGGGGCACGCGGTGCTGGTCGCGACGAAGCCGGGTAGCCCTCTGGCGCAACGTTGTGAGCGAGCGGGTCTGAGCGTGACGCGCTTCGAGGGCGGCAAGTACGTAGCCCCCGCCGAGACGGCCCGGATGGCAACGTTGCTGCGGCGGTTTCAACCGGACGTTGTTCACGTGCACTACTCGCGAGACCTGTGGCAGGTGGTGCCCGCTCTCAGCGGAATAAGTCGGGTGCCTTTGGTGTTTGTCAAACACATCGGCACCCAGAAGCCAAAGCGGGATCTTCTGCACCGGTACCTTTACGGGCGGGTGGATTTTGCGATTGCGATTTCTCGCGTGATCGAGGAGAATCTGCTTGCCACGCACCCGCTCGGGAGGGGCAAGGTGGGCGTCATCTACCACGGCGTGGATGTGGCGGATTTCCAGCGGCGGGCGCGGGCCCGAGAGGATGTGCGACGAAGCCTCGGGTTTTCGCCGGAGACGCTGGTTGTCGGCACGCTGGGCCGACTGGAACCGCACAAGGGACACCTGGAGTTCATCGCCGCGGCGGAGAAGGTGTTGGAGCGCGTGCCTGAGGCAGAGTTTCTGGTCGTCGGCGGGCCCACGCGGGGCGAGGAAGAGAAAGCGGAGGTGATTTACGACCGCTGGCGACGCTCACCGATTCGGGAGAAAATCCACTTCGCCGGGTTTCGCGAGGACGTGCCGGAAGTGCTGTCGGCGATGGACATTTTCGTGTTTCCGTCTCACGCGGAGGCCTTCGGGCTGGTGCTGATCGAGGCCATGGCCGCGGGGCTGCCCATCGTGACCAGCAATTGCGACGGCGTTCTGGATGTCGTTGAGGACGGTGTGAACGGTTTCATGCTGGACCCGACGGATGTCGATGGCATTGCCGAAAAAATTGTTTTGCTGGCTCAAGATTTGCAACTGAGGAAGAGGTTTGCTGGCGCTTCGCTTGCGCTGGCTCAAAAGCGTTTCGATTTGAACCGAATGGCCGACGAGATCGAACACCTGTACCGCAAATTGATCCAAAAGCGAACAACGGGCGTAAAAAGCTAAGAAGCAAGCCAACGCGCGGACGGCGAGGTTAGAGGGACGAAAGAGGTAAAGGGACACGGAGAGCGTGTGGAGTCCGCAAGGAGACGCTGAGAGATGAACAACGCGAACCTTTTGCGCAAGGTACCGCTGTTCTCGGAGTTAAGCGACAAGGCCCTGCAACAGATCGTCAGCAAGTGCGTCACGCGCAGGGTCCGTCGAAACACGATGATCGTTGCTGAGCAGGAGGAGGGAAGCACGCTGTTCCTGATCGTTCGGGGCGAGGTGAAGGTGTCGCACATCGCACCGGACGGGCGTGAGGTCATCCTGTCGATTCTTCGCGACGGGGATTTCTTCGGCGAGATGGCCCTGCTGGACGGAAAGACGCGCTCGGCATCGGTGGTGGCCACAGAGGACAGCGAGCTCATGTCGCTGCGCCGTTCGGATTTCTTGAACATCCTGAACGAGCACCCCAGCATCGCCATCGCGCTGCTACGTGAGCTCGCGGCCAGACTGCGACGTTGCGACGAGAAAATCGCCAGCCTGACGCTTCAGGACGCTGTGGGCCGCGTAGCCTCGACGTTAGTGCACCTGGCGGAACAGAGCGGGCGGTCATTAGGGCCGACGATGGTCATCCCCAGGATCCCGTTGCAGCGCGACATGGCCAACATGGCCGGGACAGCACGAGAGACCATCAGCCGAACGCTCAAATTTTTCGAGGCTCAGGGGGACATCAAGCGAGTTGGGAGACGCATTTTCATTCACGACTACGCCAAATTCAAGAAGAAGTACGCATCCTGAGGGCGTAAACGGTTTTCGGCGGGGGCTATGCCATTGAAGTCCCCGCCGACGCTTCGGTCCTGCCACAAGTAGTAGCCCGGATCAACGAGTGGATTCGGGCCGATCCCTCCATCCGCCAAGCACAAGCAGACATCCA
>JAADFT010000470.1 GCA_013152765.1 Calditrichota bacterium
GGTACAGCCAGAAATGGCTGGCCGGAAACGGAAGTATTCAGATTGCTCAAAGCCAATTCCAGGACAAAACGCTGGGAATCGGGATTGTCGATGGCCAGCAGGGGCACAGAAAGAACGGCAACGTGGCTGTTTTGGCTTTGGTAGAAGGTAAGAGCGGCCGTCGAGTCGTCCTCGAACCGGAGCAGAGCTGTGGCGCCGTTCCGTGGACACAAGGCGTCCACGCTGTCCGGATTGAACAGGCCTTGGCCGTAACGCACACGGGTTTCGGGAGCGCTTGCGAGGACCACCGAACCACTGCCAGGCCGACGGCCGCAGGGCACGACGCTCAAAACCCTGCGCACAAACGTCGTGGCGGTCGCCGACGCGTAGGGGTTAGTAGTGGAATCCAGACTGGAAACCAGGTTTGCGCCAATCAGCAGGAGTCGCGGGTAAGGTTTGGTTTCCAGCCAGTTGCTGAGTAGGGAGAGGGCAGAGTCCGACAGAGCCTGCCGGTCGACGCCGGTGTCGCCGGTGAACCACAGGATCTCGCCGAAATCGTCCAGATGGAGCGTAGAGTCGAGGACGGCGTCTGCGGAGCACGTGGTGAAGCCGAGCGTGCTCCGCCGCTCTTCGGGCAAAGCCTCGGCGTAGTAAAAGGCAAACGGATGAGACGGTTGGGACCAGGCACCGCCCTGCTCCGCTGTTCTGCGGAAGCCGTCGACGATCAAAATGGGCGCAGCTCCCTGTTGCATGCCGTAGACGTCTGACGGCGCGCTCTCGTTTGGCAGGGGAGCGTTGTCCACGGCCGTCAGGCGGAAGTACAAAGGCCGTCGGAGTGTGCCGCGGAACGTTACCGACGTGCAGTCGGCTGGCAACTGGTGCTCAGTGAACTTGAGCTCCCAGTCCCGGTTGTCGAAGCTGTACCAGAGACGGTAGCCGGCCACGTCCGGCTCCGGACTGCGTTTCCACCGAATCCGGAAGCCGGAACTGTCGCCTCGGACAAACAAAAGCTCGGGTGGAGCCGGCGGAGTTTTGTCTTCGGGAACAACTTCGAAAGGTACAACCAGCGTGTCAGCATTTCCGCGTGTGTCGCGTGCCCACACCAGCGCAAAGTAACGCCCCGGTCCCAGTTCAGCCGTGTCGATCCAGCCGTTGCGGTCCACGTGGTTCGTGGCGATGTACACGTGGCTGGTGATGCTGGAAAGCTTTTTCAAGAAGACATTGTGGACGTAGCGGTTGCTCGGCTTCGTCAGAAAACGAAAGCGTGTGCCACTGCGAATGAGAACGGTGACGCTGTCCGAGTCGAGAACGGCGTAGCCAAGCTCGTAAGTGCCGTTGTTGCGGCAGGCCAGCGACGAACTGGGCGGTCCGTTCTGTTCATCCACTTTGGCCACCAAGTCGATTTTGCCGCTCACCTGGTTGCCCGGAAAGGCTTGGGACGAGCCGTCCGGGTAAAAGCGGATGTAGCGCACGAGCGGGGCCCAGGGATCTACGTAGGGCGTGAGACCGCCACCGGAGCGCAGAGCGTTGCGTTCGTGGTTGTACGTGCCTTCGATGAAGTGCACGTGTCCCGCGCCCGAAAGGATGGTGCCGATCACGGTCTGGTGAGCAGTTACCTTGGAGCCGATGGTCAGATTCGGTGCCGGCTTGATGTGCACGTAAGCAAAATTCCCGACCCGCACGTAGGCGTTACCGCCGCTGCGTTCCAAACCCGTGACAGTTCCGTCTGTGACGGCGTAGACGGGGGAGCCGTCGGCCTTGGGGATGTCCACGCCGTTGTGGAAGTGGGGTGAGCTAAGCGTGGGTCGGTACTCGCAAAACGTACCGGTAATGAGCTGACTGCTGTCGAATGGTGTTACGGGCCAACCGTACTGAGCCTGAACCTTGGCGGCAGCCAGGAAAGCAAGGGCGAGAATTGGCCAGGTAAAATGCCGCGCTGTCATTACGAGTCCTACTGAGCCAGCGAAACAGTCCAAACGCGGTCATGCGTGAGTACACGCAGGCCGCCACGGGGATCAGGAGCCAGACGGGCCTTCGTGAAGAAGGTGTCAGGAAAAGCGGTTACACCGATTTCCTTGCCACGTACGTCGACCAGCGAGACCTTCGGCCTTACGTAGACGAACGCGTTCTTTTTGAAGACAACCGTTGCGGTGAGCAAAGCCACACAAGCCGGTTTCTCCACAACGGTTGCGCCGAGAATGCTGGGTTCGTCCCCATCCCGAGTTTGCCGCCAAAGCTCGAGCTTCTGAACCAGGTCCACAGCCACCGCCCTCGACGGGTCCGCCAGAACCGACAGTCGCCGGTCTGAGGTGACGGCAAAGCTTTCGGGGGTGACGTGCTCAACCCGCGCCAGCAATCTTCCGTTGGCGGTGCGGATTTCCGCAAAAGGCAGAGGGCGATCTGGCGCTGGGAAGTCGGTACAGCCCACCACAACGAGGCGCGAGCGTCGGTCGAATCGAAACGCCGAAATGCCTTCGGCTTCGATTGCCAGGCTTTTCAGAACTCGTCCCGTCGGGTCAATCCAGAAGAGTCTGGCCCCGACGGAGCGTTTGTCCGGGTCTTGTGCTGTTGGATTTACCCCGTGCCTCGAGGCCAGAGCAACGTACCGGTCTGTGCTGTCGTCGTACGCGAGGTAGAGGGATCGCTCGTAGCCGTACTCGTCGTCCGGGTACAAATCAACGGTCACGGGTTCCGCGCGGCTTGCCGAAAAGATTTGCACAAGGCCGACGTCGGCCCAGCCCACAGCCGCAGTTGAAGCGCGCCGCCCAAGGACAAGCGCAGGGACAGGCCGGTCGTAATCCCACTGGAAGTGCCACTTGTTCACAATTGCACCGGAGCGATCCCGTACCTGGAGCGTCAGCTCACCCGGACTGCCCGGCTTCGGCCGACGTGTGTACTGCAGCACACCGACGAATTGGGCTAAAGGCGAGGCCTCGATCGCCGCGACGGAAGAATCTACCTCAAAAATCGGTTTCCACTGCTTGCCGGCCAGGCGCAGGAGAACGTGACTCCGCGTGGCTGCGACGTCGACGTCCTCGTCATTCACAGCGACGTGCAACCAGCGAACCACACGCTCCGGCAGAGCCTGCGATTGCACCGAAAGCTTGAGCGT
>JAADFT010000471.1:0-481 GCA_013152765.1 Calditrichota bacterium
TACGTGCCTACGAGCGCTACCGGGAGATCATCCCGCAGTGGGAGGATTTCCTGGCTGCGCTGGCCCGTCCGATTCCGCACCACGTACGCGTCAACACGTTGAAAACCACGCCGGACAAACTGCGCCAGCGTCTGGAAAGCCTCGGGGCCAGGGTCACGGTTGAACCTTTGAACCCACTGGTGTTCCGACTGGAAGGTCTGCCATCCGTCGGAAGACAAATCGAGTACCATCTCGGCCTGTACCACCCACAGGGTCTCACGTCGACGTTCCCGGTTCTGGTCCTCGATCCCCAGCCCGGAGAGTACGTGCTCGACATGGCCGCTTCGCCTGGCGGAAAAACCACGCAGATGGCCGCCCAAATGCAGAACACGGGTCACATCGTCGCCAACGACGTGACGGTCGAGCGCGTGGGCTACCTGAAGAGCAACCTGGAGCGCCTGGGCGTTCTCAACACCTCCACTCGTGTGGGTCCCGCGCAGCA
>JAADFT010000471.1:551-3639 GCA_013152765.1 Calditrichota bacterium
CTTCCGCCCCCAATGGGCCGCTTCGCAAATCAAGTGGAGCGCATGAGCCGCATTCAACAGCACATGATTCTGCGGGCATTCGACGTGTTGAAACCCGGCGGGAAACTGGTGTACTCCACGTGCACCCTGACACCCGAGGAAAATGAACGAGTGGTTCAGTGGCTGCTCGACAAACGACCCGGAGCCAGGCTTCTCCCGTTCGAGCTTGGTCCTGGACTCCCCGGACTGACGGAATGGCAAAATGAGCGATTCGACGAAACCCTCACCCTCGCCAGGCGGTACTACCCCCACCAGATCGACTCGTGGGGATTCTTCATCGCAGCCATTGGCAGATCCTGAGCAACGACAACGCGTTCTGGCCTTCTTCGAGGAACGATTTGGCATTCCGCCCGAAGTGTTCGATCCTTACGAACTGATCGTGCGAGGCCGCAACATCTGGATCGTCGCCAGAAGTCCGCACCTCGGGCAGGCTTTCAGCCTGGAGCCACACACAGTTGGCCTGCGTCTCGCCAGAGAGACAAATCTGGGCATCAAACCCACGAGCTACGGGTTGCAGGTTTTCGGCCACAGGGCTACAAAAAACCGAGTTGAACTTTCGCGAGAACAAGCGGTGCGCTTTCTGCGTGGCGAGGAGTTGAACCTGGAAACGGACACGCAGCCTGAGCCAGGCTTCGTGGTGGTGAGTTACGAAGGGGATGTCCTGGGTTGCGGCCTTTACAAGACAGGCGGCCTTCTGTTCTCGCTGATCCCCAAGAAGGTTCGTTTGGACGCGCCCCGGCCAGATGCCGACACCGTTTAGCCCCACGCGAGCTTGCCGGTAACCTTCCCTCGGTCTGAACCCGCCTGGCAAGCACTCCCTGCGGCCGGCTCGGGAATTTGGTCCTCGGCAAGAAATTCAACTCGCGTTGTTTGTCCCCCCTTCAGACGAATCTAACGTAGCAGACACAGACCGACCGTTTTTTCCCGTCCCTCTCCAGCGGGCCATCCCACGGGTTTCTCTCGCGTTGTTGCAGCGCGCTCACCTCTGCCAGCTGCAAGACACGCACCAGTCCCAGCCAATCTGCCTCTCAGCCGATCGTCAGCAACAAAAGGCCGCTGAGCGTCAGCGCGCTCAACAGCGTCGAGACGAGCACTGTTGTGCTGGCAAGGGAGGCATTCGCGTCGAATTTCGAGGACAGGATGACGGAGTAGACCGCCGAAGGCATGGCGGACTGAACCAGTAGAACCCTGTAGGCCAGACCGTGGAAACCGAAAACCGGTAACAACACCGCGGCCAGCGCAGGAGCGAGCAGAAGTCGAAATGCGCTGGCCAGCCCCGTAAGGCGGAGATCCCCCTCGATCCTGGAGCCGCTCAGCTGAATGCCGAGAATCAGGGTACTGACCGGAATGGCTGCGTTCCCCAGCAACTGGACCGGCTCGAGAATCGCTTTCGGAAGCACTACTCCGCCCTGACCGAGTACAAAAGCAAGCGCGATGGCGTACAGCCCCGGCAGCAGGAAGACCTGCTTCAGCGCCTCGGCCCTGTTTCCTCTGGCGCGAGCCGCCAGGAAGACACCCAGAGTGTTGGTCATCAGGATGTGCGACACCACCAGTACGACGGCGATCGAGAGGCCATCTTCCCCGAAACCGAAAAGAATCACCGGAAGCCCCATGTTGCCGGCGTTGAACAGCGCCACTGTCAGCGTAAACGTGGACAGGTTAACCTGATCGAGTTGCAACAGCCTGCCCGAGACCTGAGCAACGACGAACATCACCAGGATGATCGCCACGGCGTAAAGGAAAATCCGGCCGAGGGAAGTCAGGTCGAGTGGGCTCACGTACAGCCTGTGAAACACGAGGCTGGGTGTGAGTACGTAAATCGTCAAGTTCGAGAGCGTACGTGGGTCGAAACGCTCGACCCTGCCCACCAGGTACCCGGTTCCGACGATCAGAAACGTCGGCAGAATGACCTGCAGGATGACCATCGCTGCTCACTCGCTTTCGGGAAACGCTTTTAGGTACACAAAAGGCGCAGGAAATCGGTTTCCCACGCCTTGTTTCGTCGTGTCGTAGGTTCGGCAAGCGACGCACGCTGCCAGAAGAACGCTACAGCTCAGTCATGACCCCGGCCGAGAGAAAAGGACCGCTGTAGTCTTCAAGTCCCGCCACTCGCCGCGGGAACTTCGCGTACAGGTAGCGAATTCGTCCGAAAACACCCACTCCCGGTACAACCTGGACGGTCAGCCCGGCTCCAACGTAAGCACCAACTCCGCTGGCCGCACGCGTTTCCCCGGAGCGGAAATGCTCCCTCCCGTGAATGGCCAGGACACCATAGTCCACAAAAGGTGACAGTGTGCTGACGTCGGAAAGCCGCGACGCGACGCCGACACTGGCAAGCAGCACGTCAAGGCGTTGCACCTGAGAGGAAGGCGCGAAACCGGTCCGGGCCCAGTGTCCCACGCTCGCCAGAATGCGCGCCTGGCGGCCCACGATCACACCGGCGAACACCCCCAGAAACGGCTCAGTGCCAGGAATTCTCCTCGGAGAAAGAACACCTTCTGTGCTGATTTTCATGGGCTTCCAGGCCCCGATGTCACCGCCGGCCACCCAGCGGGAACCGCCCGGAGGTCCAGCCAGCGCAACCTGCGGGCCGGAGCGCGGAAGCACCGTCCAGCTCACTGCCAGCACTGCAAGGAAAATCCACGTCCTGTACACGCCTCGCGTTCCCTTTCGGTTGTCGTCTGAAGCGTTTCTCTCCCACAACCGCCGTTCGTCTCTGTTCACGAAATACACGCCCCCGAACGTCTCGGGCAGGGCAGGTTCGTTCCGTGTCGCTGCCCTTTGTGCGCGTCCCGTCCGATTCAGGCAAAGGGGAAAAAAACCGGTTCACAATTCTCGGCCGAACCCTGTGGTCGCTCCGGGCCACAGGCTTGTCCGAGATGCACCCGCAGCAGTGAACTGCGGGTGCGAGAAAAACTGAATTTCAGGGAATCGTACTGGCTTAAGGGGAAGAAAAACTGAGCCTTTCCGACGCAAACGGCTCGCTGCGCGCCGCACCTAAGTCGGTGGGTAATCCAGCTTTTACCACCACTCGAGTTCGAGATCCGGG
>JAADFT010000472.1 GCA_013152765.1 Calditrichota bacterium
GGCACGACACGATCCTGTACGCGAAGCAGAGTGGCACAGAAACGGGGATGACTCCTGGTGTGATCGGTAAACAGGGGTACGTGGAGCCAGCCGTACACCTCTACGCTCGTCTGGCCAGCCTGGCTCGCTTCCTCCGTGATGGACTCACGAATCGCGGCCTGTTTTTCGACGAGTTCAGCGCCAGCGTGGACACCCTGCACAGTCTGCTGCTGCGACTGAAGACGATCTCGGAAAAAGAGCTGCGGAACGAAGGCCTGACGCGGTCCGAGTACCTGACGATTCTGGGGATCGGCACGACCCTGCAACAGATTGCCGAGGCGCTGCCGTGGCCAGGGACTTCGGTGCCAGTGGACGACGAAGAGATGCCCGTGATTGCCGACGTGCACACGGACCAGAACACAGAAAGGGTGCTGGAAGTCGGCGTGGGCTACCCGTACTTCGTGTACGCCATCTGTCCGGTTGAGGGTCAGCTCGTGCTGACGCGCGGTGTGGGTTTCTCGTACTACGAGTTCACCTGGCCCTCTACGGATCGCCTCACAGACGAGAGCTGGCGGGCGATGCTGAAACGCGGTGAAGCGCCCGGACGGCCGGCATGGGTAAGCAGTTTCCTGGCGGACACGAGCTGGGCTCCAGGGCAGTCCGAAATCTACACACCCACCTGTACCTGGGTGCAGATGCCGGACGTACGGCCGATGCAGGACACGCTTGCCGTGGGCGACACGCTGTGGGTGAACATCATCGCTTACCACGAGCGGGGCGAGATTCGCGTGTGGCTCGAAAACCGCCAGGGCAACCGTTTGCAGGCGGAGGCCATTTTGCCCCATCCCCGGCAGAGCGCGGTAGTGGCCCGGATTCTCACCGGCAACGCCACGCCGGGGGACAACTGGGTGGTCGTGGAAGTACCGGCGGTGAGAAGTTCTGCTCCGGACAGCGTAGTGGTGTACCGCCGGCACGTGTTCCTGATGGTCCCGCACGCGGTGGAAGGGCCTGCTGGCACAGCGCCGCGCGAGTTCGCTCTGGCCTTGCGTCCCAACCCGTTCAACAGCTCCGTGGTCATTTCGTACGTTCTCCCGAGGGAGAGCAGGGTTTCGCTGGAAATCTGGGACGTTCGTGGCCGGCGGGTCTGTACCCTGCACCGCGGCAGCAAGGTAGCGGGCCAGCACCGGACGCTCTGGCGCGGAACGGGTTCGTCCGGCCGTCCCTTGCCCAGCGGCGTCTACCTGGTGCGCCTGCAGGCAGGTGGTCGAGTGGCAGTCCAGAAGGTAGTCCTGGTGCGGTAGAGCGTGAGGGTTTTCGGAGGGCCGCGCTTCGGCGCGGCCGCTTGTGGCGGTTCGGGCCTCGGGGCATGCGGAAACGTGCCCCTCCGAGGTTCCGGTCCGGTTGCTACACGACGGTTTCAAGCTTGCTTGTTTCCAACTACTGGAGGAGGGCCCATGATGGTACTACGTCGCATTGAATCGCTGTCTTCCGGTCTGATTCTCGGCCTTGTCTGGGCGACCGCGGTTCTTTCGGCAGAAATTGCCCCTCCCGACAGCAACGTAACCCTCGTTGGCCGCTGGGCCAAGGGGGAATGCTGGACGGTCGCAGCCCGGGGCGATACCGTGTTCGTCGCCAACGGGGCCGATCTCGATGTCGTAGATTGGACTGACCCCGAGCATCCGCAACCGCTGGGTAGCGTTTCCCTGTCCGGCCCAATTGCAAGCGTCCGCGTGCGCGGTAGCCTGGCCTACCTGGCTGGTTCCGTGGATGGGGTCGTCGTCCTCGACGTTCGCGATCTCCGTTTGCCGCAAGTCCTCGGCACATGCCCACTACTGCATTCTCCTTACGATCTGGACGTGGAGGGCGGCTACGCCTACGTGGCCGTCGGCGACTCCGGGCTTTGCGTGGTCGACGTGAGCGATTCCACGAATCCGAGGCTCGTTGGACGGGCGGCAATTCCGGGACTCTGGTTCAGAGGGGTGGCTGTGCAAAATGGGTTCGCTTACGTGGCGGCGGACTACAGCGGCGGTCTTCGGATCTTCGACGTGCAAGATCCGACCCATCCCGTCGCGGCTGGCAGCCTGAGAGTCGACGGCCGCCTGCGTCGCCTGGTCGTGAGGGACACGCTGGTGTACGGTGTGGAGGACTCCGACGCGCTGGTAGTCGTCAACGTTGCTGATCCCGGAAATCCCAGATTGCTCAGCCGGCTCAATCGACACGGCAGAGACGTTTGCCTTTTCGGCGATCTCGTTTGTCTCGCGGGGGACGACGAATTCCACGTGATCGACGTGACGGACCCCGCCGCGCCTCACGAGGTGGGATTCCTCGATCTCGCCGGAAGACCGCGTGTGAAGAGGCTTGCGGTCTCGGGTCAACGCGCCTACCTGAGCGATGCTCGGGCCGGCGTCTGGGCGCTGGATCTTGCCGATCCCTCCCGCCCGGAACTCCTGGGGCTTTTCGCGACACCGGGTCGCACGGAGAAGATCGTGGTCGCCGACGGATTCGCCTTTCTCTCCGGCGGATCCAGGGCCACCAGCACCAGGGGCGTGGCAGTTCTGGATCTTCGCGATCCCGCAAGACCGAGAGAAGTGGGCGGGCGCATTCTCTCGGATTACCTAGTCCTCGACATCGCCTACGCGAACGGAGTGCTCTTCGTGGCCGTCGGCGATCGGGTGGACAGCATTCTGTGCGTGGACGTGCGGAACCCGGAGTCGCCCCAACGGCTGGGGAGCTTCGGCCCCATTCGCGCGACGGCGCTGGCCGCCGTGGACTCGCTACTTTTCGCCGCCGGCACCGACGAGTTCCACCGGGAAGTGCTCTACGTGCTCGATATCCGTGACCCGCATCGTCCCGCCAAAATCGGCGGGCGATTGCTGAAGGTCCAGGGAGAAATCTGGGATGTCGTCGTGGAAGGCGGGTTTGCCTACATCGCGCGAGGTGGAGGCGGCTTGCAAATCCTGGATGTCCACGACCCAACCTCGCCGAAGCGCGTGGGACACCTGGTGACCACAGCCCTGGCCGGGGGTGTAGCCGTGCGCGGGAGCTTCGCTTTTCTGGCGGATCGCTACCCGAGCGGCCTGTTGAGCGTGGTCGACGTCAGCGATCCAGCCAATCCTGTGGAAAAAACGACGTACGACCTGGGAGCCGCCTGCTACGGAATCGCGGCGAGTGATCCTTTCCTCTACGTGGCCGCTTCGGCCCGTGGGCTTCGGGTTCTGGACGTTCGTGATCCAGCGAACCCAGTGGAAGTGGGCTACTTCGACACGCCTGGGTTGGCGATGGCTGTGGTCGCCGACACCGACCTGGTCTACGTTGCCGACGGCCCGGCCGGAGTGTTGATTCTGCGGAACGAAGCGGTTCCGGCTCGGGTGAGCCACAAGGAAAGCGAAACAGAAACAGAACGAGTTGCAATCCGCAGTTACCCGAATCCTTCCAACAGCACGATCCGCCTGGAAATCCAGGTCGGGCGTAGTGCCGTTGGGGAGCTTGCGGTGTACGACACACGCGGCCGGAAAATCTGCACCCTGGTCTCCGGCTTGTGGACCAGAGGCACACACATTTTCCGTTGGAATGGGGAGGACGAAGCTGGCAGCCCCCTGCCCAGCGGCGTCTACCTGGTGCGCCTGCAGGCAGGAGGTCGAGTGGCGGTCCAGAAGGTGGTCCTGGTGCGGTGAATACCTTGTAGCAGGGGGCTCCTGCCCCGACTGCCGACCGATGGTTGGAAAAACGCTGTGGAGGTGACTTCTGCCCTGACTGCGCGGTCGGATGTGGCTCCTGGCAACACGCGGAGCTCGTACAACAAGTCACCTAACGCAAAAGAGTAGGGACGCCGTGACACGTGGTCGAATTCTCAGCGTAGTGATTTCGTTCGTAGTCGCGGGCAGCGTTTCGGCGGCGGACACCGCAATCGAAACGGCGCTTTCCGAAGCCCTGACGTCCGGGAAACCGGTCCTTGTCCGCCTCGCGGACGAAACCGCCTCTGCGGGTATCCTGCGACTGCGGTTGCCGTTACCAGAAAACATGGCACAAGCGACCAG
>JAADFT010000473.1 GCA_013152765.1 Calditrichota bacterium
AAACGAAGAACAGGACCTGGTTTTCCTGCCCACAAGTTGAGTTCGTGGGCTTGCCAGTAGGGGGCCCCAAGAGCGGAAAAGTTGCCGGGTTCCTGATGCGGTAAAACTGAGCCCCGAGCTGGATTCGGAGAAGGATCTTTGCGTTGGCTGCTCCTGGCTGGCTTCGAAATTCGGATGTTCTGAAGAAAATCCAAAACGCTCGCGCTGTTGTGTCGGACCTCGACGGTACCCTTTTCGCGGGGGCATACGTCTTTCCGGAGACCCGTGAGTTTGTGCACAAAGTTCGGTCCTCGGGGCGGCAGTTGTTGCTTTTGACGAACAACTCTTCCTCCCCCGGTGCGGAGTACGCCAGGAAACTGCAACGTGCCGGGGTGGAGGTTCACGAGTCGGATGTCTACACGTCGGGGGATGCCACGATCGACTACCTGAGGAGCTTGGGCTCTGGAAACCGTATTTTTCTACTAGGCACGCCCAGCCTGGAGAAGCAGTTTGCGGAAGCTGGTTTTGAGCTCGTCTTCGACGAGCGGCCTGACTGGGTGGTACTCGGCTTTGACAAGACGCTGACGTACGCCAAGATCGACAGGGCGGCGTACTGGCTGCGTCGCGGTGTTCCCTTCGTGGCGACGCACGCGGACCTGAACTGCCCTCTCGAGAACGGCGAATGGCTGATCGACGCCGGCTCGATGATTGCCATGTTTCGCGCGGCGACCGGGAGGCGGCCGAAAGTCATTGGCAAGCCCAATCGCACCATGTTGCAGGGGGTGCTGAGGCGGCTCGGTTTGCCGAAGGATCAGTTGATCCTGGTGGGCGACAGGCTCACAACCGACATCCGGATGGCGGCGACTTTCGGCATGACGTCTGTTCTGGTGCTGACTGGCGAGGCACGACTGGAGGACTTGCCCACTTCCCGTTGGAAGCCGGACGTGGTCGTGGACTCGGTGGGCGATCTGATCCAGTGGTTGTAACAGTGACCGGCGACCTGGCGGTTGCCAGGTTGTTTGCCTGCAAGGCGGGATGTAAAGTGTGACCACGTCAGCGAATCGTGGTTCTGGAGCCGCGCGGCAAGGGCGATGCAGTTGCTTCTGGGCAAGCTGCCCTGACCAGGGTGCTTTGGCGGGCAGCGTTTTTGGACGCTCCAAACAAAGGCAACAGGCTGCTCTTTGGCGGTTTCCCAGGTGGACTGTTTCCTCTCGTTTTTCTGCTTCCCAACTTGCTTAGGAAGTGCACCGAGATTGGAATGGCCTGCGTTCTGAACTGCAACTCACCAGTCAAGAAAGGCGGGAACGTCGTTGCAAATCACTCGGGACTTCGAATCGACTGCGCAGCGTGAGTACGACCTGGTTGTGATCGGTGGGGGCATCAACGGGGCGGGCATCTTTCGCGACGCGTGCGTGAACGGCCTGCGCACGTTGCTACTCGAAAAAGGCGATTTTGCCCGTGGTACCTCGTCGGGCTCTACCAAGCTCATTCACGGCGGGTTGCGTTACCTGGAGTACCTGGAGTTCGGTCTGGTACGTGAATCCCTGCGGGAGCGCGAGATTCTGCTGCACACGGCTGGACACCTGGTGCACCCGCTGCGGCTGCTTTTCCCAATCTACAAGGGAAGGCGCCACGGGGCACTGGAAGTTGGGCTGGGCATGATCCTTTACGACGTGCTGTCGCTGGGCAAAAGTCTGCCGCACCACCGGTGGCTTTCTCCGGCTCGGGCGCTGGAGGAGCACGGGGCTCTACGGCGCGAGGGGCTGCGCTTCGCATTTGAGTACGCCGACTGTCAGGTGCCGTACCCGGAACGCCTGGTGCTGGAGAACATCCTGGACGGCGTGTCGCGCGGAGGGACGGCGCTGAACTACGCTGAGGTCACGGGATTCGATATTGCGAACGGCCGCGTGCGGGCTGTGGAGGTGCGGGACGTCCTGACTGGTCGGACGGCCACAGTGAGTGGCCGCGTCTTTGTGAATGCCTCCGGGCCCTGGGTGGACCGCGTACTGGGCCTCGCCGGCGTCGACGGGCCACGCCGGATTGGCGGCACACGGGGAACGCACGTTGTGCTGCGACCGGAGGGCCGTTTGCCGAAACAGGCGGTCTACGCGCCAGCCGTGAGCGACGGTCGACCCTTTTTCACCATTCCGTGGGAAGGATTCTGGCTGATTGGCACGACGGACATCCGCACGGACGAGTCCCCGGACACTGTGCACGCCACGCGAGAAGAGGTCGACTACCTTCTGACCGAGGCCAACCAGTTGCTGGAAACGGCTGGGCTGGACCGAGACCACCTGGTCTACACGTACGCGGGCATTCGACCTCTCCCGTACACGAAGGCCAAGAAAGAGGGAGCGGTGACGCGAAAGGCCATCGTGGTGCGGCACTCCAAGAAGGAGCCGCCTGAAGGCTTGATTTCCGTCATTGGCGGCAAGTTGACCACGTACAGAAATTTGGGACGCAAGGTGGTGCGTGTGGCCTGCAAAATGCTTGGTCGAAGCTGCAGCGCAGAAACAGCCTCGCTGCCCCTGCCCGGCGCGCGGGGCCTGAACGACACGGCCTGGGAAGACCTCGTGAGTGAGCTTGGTGTGACGCCCGCGTCGCAGCAGCATTTGTTGAATCTGTACGGAAGCCGGGCAGTCGACGTTCTCCGCTTTGCTCGTGACAAAGATTTGGGCGCTGAACCGGTTCTCGAGGGGACGCCCGATCTTGCTGCCGAAGTCCTCTTTGCGGCAGAACGGGAGGGAGCGCGCAGGACGGAGGACGTCATGCTACGGCGAACCGGGCTTGCCCTGAGGGGATGGTTCGACAGGTCCGCAGCTCTGCGGGTGGCGCAGTTGCTCGGTCAGGTGCACGGGTGGAGTGAAACTCAGGTCCAGCAGGATGCGGAGGCGTTTCTGGAACTCTTCCGGCAGCGCTACCAGGCGGGAATATGAGGCGGCGTACACGCGCAAGACGATTTTGAAGCGGCGAACACCGGTGAGAGGAAGGCTCTGCGTTCTGGACCACGGTTTCGGCTTGTGTGCGTCCGGGGACTTCCAACCGGGCGCCGGGAAGACGGTTTGAACATGGGATGTTCTGCGCTGCGGAGACCCACAAAT
>JAADFT010000474.1 GCA_013152765.1 Calditrichota bacterium
ATTTCACAAAAAGCAATCGAATATAATCCAAGCTCGGTTAAAAGTCAATGGCTTTGTCGCTTTGCTGCGTCATGGCTGTCGGTTGCTTCGACGGCGTTTCGGCGCGTCCGGGTGGGATTGCGACAGCGCCGGGGAGTGAACTCCCCGGCATTGTCACGCCCCCACAACCCAGGCGAACTACTCCTCCGGACGCGCCGAAGCGCGGTTGAAGCAACCGACAGCCATGACGCAGCAAAGCGACAAAGCCATTGACTTTTAACCGAGCTTGGATTATATTCGATTGCTTTTTGTGAAATTAGCGGTTGTTCGAGATGGCGAAAGTTTCGGTTTTTGCAACTCCAGTTTGAAGCAACCGCGGCTCTGTACCCGCCCTGGTACGTCGAAGTTTCGCCGGCATCTTTTCGCATGGGTCGGCTTTTGCAGGCACCGGGATCTCCCGCGGAATGAGTTCCGTCCGACCATTCAGGCGGGGTGCCACGTAGGAAACAGAGCAAAAACGACGAAGAAACTCACGGAGCCCTCGGGCAGGATTTTGCGCAGCACCGCCGCGTCGACGGTACATTCTCGTGCTGACCATTCAGCGCAGATCCGTGCGGTGGACAGCTTGCGGACCGTCACCCGCTCGCTACAGTCGGGCTCCGAGATTCAGCACATTGAACAGCTTGCTGCAACAAGGAGGCCCTACTGCATGGCAACAACCTCGGACTTCCGTAACGGCTTGACAATCCTTCTGGATGGTGAGATCTGGACGATCGTAGAATTTCTGCACGTAAACCCCGGGAAGGGAACAGCCTTCGTACGCACCAAGTTGAAGAACCTGAAAACTGGCCGCGTCATCGACCGCACTTTCCGGTCCGGCGAGAAGGTCGAAGACGTTCGGATCGAGCGCAAAACCATGCAGTACCTCTACCAGAGCGAAGGCCAGTACGTGTTCATGGACACCGAAACGTACGAGCAGGTGCCCATCAGCGAAGAGATGCTCGGCGACAAGCGCTTGTTCCTGAAAGAAGGGCAGGAAGTTGAAGTCCTTTTTCACGGCGAGACACCGGTTGGCGTGGAATTGCCATTTTTTGTTGAACTCGCTGTGGCCAAGACAGAGCCGGGCGTTCGCGGCGACACTGCCTCCGGGGGCTCAAAACCAGCAACCCTGGAAACCGGGGCTGTCATTCAGGTACCACTTTTCATCAACGAGGGCGACATCTTGAAGGTGGACACGCGAACGGGAGAGTACATCGAGCGCGTCCGCTGATTACGGCCATGGGGCGTACCGTTGGGAGGTAAAATGAGAGAGGAAGAAATTCGGCGACTCGTGAAGATCGTCGAGGAAAGCAACATCGCTGAGCTGGAAGTCTCCCGGTGGGGCAGAAAAGTTCGCATTCGCAAGTACGCGACGCCCGGCAACGGTTCCGCAAACGGCGCAGAGAACGTCGTTCTGCCGGCCGCGCCACCGGCACCTGCTCCGACACCGGTTCAGCCGGCGCCAACCGCAGCACCTCAAGCAACACAGCCAGCACCACCACAACCGGAATCCAAACCGGAGGAAGCCAAGGAACTCATCGAGGTGCGGTCACCGATGGTGGGCACGTTCTACCGGGCCCCGGCTCCGGGCGCTGAGCCCTACGTAAAGGTGGGCGACGTGGTGTCCCCTGGGCAGGTGCTCTGCATCATCGAGGCCATGAAATTGATGAACGAGATCGAGGCCGAAGTCTCCGGCAAAATTGTTGAGATTTGCGTGGAGAACGCACAACCAGTCGAGTACAACCAGGTACTCTTCAGACTGGAGCCGGTGAACTGAGGATTTGTGCGAGGCGCCAAGGTTACCCTGCGGCGCCTTTGTCGTGTTAACCGGCCTGCAAGCGAACAGCTGGCCCGCAGCTGAATCAGCGGGTTCTTTCGGGTCACAGGACAGCGGCAACTCAAGCTCGAAGGGAAGGCTTTGTTTAAGAAAGTTCTGATTGCAAATAGAGGCGAGATTGCTCTTCGGATCATTCGCGCGTGTAAGGAGCTGGGGTTACAAACCGTAGCCGTTTACTCGGAGGCCGACGCCGAGGCCCTGCACGTTCGTTTCGCGGACGAGGCTGTGTGCATCGGCCCGGGACCGAGCCACCAGAGCTACCTGAACATCCCCCGCATCATCGCCGCAGCCGAGGTAACAAACGCCGAGGCCATCCACCCGGGTTACGGTTTCCTCGCCGAGAGCGCCCACTTCGCCGAGATCTGTGAGGCCTGCGAAATCACTTTCATCGGACCAGCACCCGACATGATCTCCAAGATGGGCGACAAGGCCTATGCCAAGAAGACCATGCGCGAGGCCGGCGTTCCCGTCATTCCCGGAAGCAAAGGTGTGGTCCGCGATCCCAAAGAGGCGCGGCAGATCGCGGAGGAAATCGGTTTCCCCGTCATCCTGAAGGCAGCGGCCGGAGGTGGCGGACGCGGCATGCGGGTGGTTCAGGATCCGGACGAAATCGAGCAGGCCTTTCTCACTGCGAGCAACGAGGCCAAAGCGGCGTTCAGCAACCCGGATCTCTACCTGGAACGCTACTTCGACCGCCCGCGGCACGTCGAGATCCAGATTCTCGCCGACTCCCACGGGAACGTGGCAGCGCTGGGTGAGCGCGAGTGTTCCATCCAGCGCAAGCACCAGAAGCTCGTCGAGGAGTCGCCCTCGCCAGCCGTTGACGCAGAACTGCGCAGGCGCATGGAAGAAGCGGCGATTCTCGCCGCCAAGACGGTTAACTACCGGAGCGCCGGAACCATCGAGTTCCTGCTCGACCAAAACGGCGATTTCTACTTCATGGAAATGAATACCCGCATTCAGGTGGAGCACCCCGTTACCGAAATGGTTACTGGGGAAGACCTGGTGAAGCAGCAAATCCTGGTCGCTGCCGGGGAGAAGCTGGACGGAACGTCCCTGAACCACACCCTGTCCGGGCATGCCATTGAGTGTCGCATCAACGCAGAAGATCCCGAACACGGGTTTCGCCCTTCGCCCGGCAAGATCGAGAGCCTGCATTTTCCAGGTGGACCCGGCATCCGCGTAGACAGCCACGTTTACGCTCAGTACGTCATTCCA
>JAADFT010000475.1 GCA_013152765.1 Calditrichota bacterium
ATTCCGGCGAGCGAACCTCAGCGAGCAATCGTCCCGGCACCCATCGGTCCGCCTGCCAGGGCGCCGATGAGAAGAAGCGCTCTGGACTCGCTGCGTCGGATTTCCGGAGACGCCCGTGCTTCTTCGAGCCCGATCGAGCTTATTGCCTCAAGCCTGGCCTCGGCGGACACGCTTCGGCAACGTTTGGGCAGTCGCGGGCTGGCCGAGCTCGTGTACGGACTGAAAAGGCGAGAACTACAGCGTGTAGAGCAGCTCCAGGAGGTGCTTACGAAATACCGGGACAAACTGACCTTTTATTTGGGCAAAGCTCGGGTGGATTCGCTGCAGGACCGACTGGCTGCCTTACGAAAAGCGGCGGCCGAGCGACCTTAGCGCCTGAGCGCTGCGCTGCGAGGAACAGAAAAAAACGCTGTTCCGGTTAGGGAACCTGACCCGCTGTGCGTTGCACGGGACCCGTCACCGCCAGAGGCCCGGTTTCTTTCCACAGGGAGCGACGCTGGCTGGGGTGTTCACGGGTGGGGACTCAGACCAGGAGGAAGGACTCATGAAGACCGCGAAAAGGTGTCGTGCAGGGATCGCGCTGTTCGCCCTTCTGCTGCCGTTTTCTGCGTGGGCGCAGGGCATCTTGCTTCCCAAAGGACAGGTACGACTGCCAAGACTCCTCAGTAACGTGGTCAAGATTCAAGTTGAGGAGAACGTTGCCCGAGTTACAGCCACACACGTGTTCCGGAATGAAGACACTCAGCCTGTGGAGGGGGTGTTCTACATGCCGCTTCCACGCGGCGCGACGGTGACGGATCTGACGTCCAGGATCAACGGGCGAACTCTGGAGGGAGAGCTTCTGGGCCGCGCCGAGGCGGAGCGAATCTACGAGGAGATCGTTCGACGCGATCTGGATCCAGCCCTCTTGCAGCTACTCGACAATCGTCTTCTTAAACTTTCGATCTACCCGCTTCAACCCGGCAAGGAGGCGCGGGTCACGGTCCGTTACCAGATGGAGCTACCGGTCGAGCGGAACACCGTTGAACTGCGCTACCCGTTGCGGACTGACATCGCCCGGGGACGCTCACGCCGGGGGCCATTTCCCGTTTTCGGGCGAGCACCTGGTTACCCCGCGAAAGAGCACAAGGCCGACAGCGCAGCAGTTGGTGAAGCGCGGATCGAGGTGAGTCTCAAATCTGAGCATGCCATTGGCAACATTTACTCGCCCACGCATGAACTGGATGTGGAGCGGCCAGACGAGAGAACCGCGCGAATTTCCGCTGACGTGAGCGGGGGAGACGGTCAATTTGTGCTCTACTGGACGCTGGCACGCGGTCCGATGGCCGTGAGCGTACTGGCTCAGCGTAAGGAAGGGGAGGACGGTACATTTCTCCTTTCCGTAGCGCCGGTGCTGCGGCCGGGTGGACGAAGAATTCCCTTGGATGTGGCCTTTGTGCTGGATGTTTCCGGAAGCATGGACGGGACGAAGATTGAGCAGGCGAAGAAAGCTTTGCTGACGTGCCTCGATTCGCTGTCGTCGGAAGACCGATTTGCCATCGTGACGTTCAGCGACCAGGTCACGGCGTACAGCGATTCCTGGCTACCGGCGAGCCAGCGTGAGCGGGCACGTGCGTTTGTTGCCGACCAGACTGCCGAGGGCGGGACGGATCTGCACGCCGCTCTCCAGAAGGTGTTGCAACTGCCGGAGAACAGAGGGCGCTTCCAGCTGATTTTGCTTCTTACGGATGGCAGGCCCACAGCGGGCGAGACGCGGCTTGCTCCGATCGTTCGGTTGGTCGAAGACAGTCTGGGTGCCGCACGCGTTTTCGCCTTTGGCATCGGCTCGGACGTCGACGCGATTTTGCTCGACAAGATTGCAGAGCGCGGCCGCGGCTTCACCCTTTACATCAGTGAGCGGGAAATTGCGAACGCTGTCGAAAGCTTCTTCATGCGGGTACGCAACCCGGTGCTTTCCGACCTGAAACTGGACCTCGGAGACAGGCGCGGAATCTACGACGTGTACCCGCCGAAACTTCCGGACCTTTTCTACGGGACGGAAATGCGCGTGGCCGGGCGCTACAAATTGCCAGGCCACCGCACCGTAACTCTTCGAGGAAAGCTGCGCGGGAAAGAGGTCGTTTACCGCTTTGATCTGGACTTGCCTGAGCGCGATGTTGCGCACCCGTTTGTGCCGAGGCTTTGGGCTGCCAGGAAGATCGGCTACCTGCTGGACCAGATCCGGATGAACGGGGAGTCCAAAGAACTCGTTGATGAGGTGAAGCGTCTGAGCGAAAAGTTTGGCCTCCTGACGCCGTACACGAGCTACCTGACGCGGGACCGAGCCCTGCAGGCGTTTGCTCAACCGCAGGCCCTCCCGGCGCGTCCGCAGTTGTCGCGAAGCAGCGGTCGGTACAGCGCGCTGATGCCGCTCATGAGTCTGGACAAAGTCGGTCCGGCTGGTGCGGCTGCGTCGGCGTCAGGGGGCGTCCCGGCCTTTCGGGCCAAGAGTGTGGGGGCAGCGGCCCAGATTGGCGCGCTCAAGAGGGCGGAAGTTGTTCCGCGCGGTCAGGACGTGCGCTACGTCGCCGGGAGGACGTTTGTGTGGCAGGACTCAGTCTGGGTCGAGCTCCGACTGATTGGCGAGGACCAGGGTTCGCGCAAGGTCGTGGCGGTTCGGTACGGAAGCCCGGCTTTCTTCTGGCTGCTGCGCCAAGATGCTGAGACGCGAGAGGTGCTGAGCCTGGGCAGGCGGGTGCACTTCCTCTGGAAGAACGTTCGGATCGAAGTAGGCCGTTCGGGAATCGAGAGCCGCCAGGCGCTGGAGCGCCTGCTTGGTTCGTGATTTTTCCGGAGCAACCAGCCTGGGTGCGCGCTTCGGGCAGCAGCTTGTTTGTACCCGACTTGCCTGGCGGTGTGGAAACGCAAGTAAGACCACCCTCGGCGACGCGCGGTGTGAAGTGCGTTCGGCGACGACGCTTGCACGAGTGCGCGAATTTGCTAAATTGGATCGCAGGATCCTACCAAGCCGGGATCTGTTCACAGGACGAGCCCTGCTCGGTGTCGCTGACAGGCGACGGATACCCGGCGGT
>JAADFT010000476.1 GCA_013152765.1 Calditrichota bacterium
TGATGGCCTGGAGGTTGGCCATCAGAAGCGCGGCGGGCATGCCTTTCCCCGAAACGTCGCCGAGACAGAAACCCAGGTTCCCGTCCGGCAGGTTGATGAAATCGTAGTAGTCGCCGCTGACTACCCGCGCTGGCAGATTGACCGCAGCGATGTCGTAACCCTCGATTTCCGGAAACGCTTTCGGTAGAAGCCCCCGCTGGATGTCGGACGCCACCCGCAGCTCTTCCTGCACGCGGCGGAGTTCCTGCTCCTCCTGGTAAAGGCGCGCGTTCTCGATCACCTGCGCCGATTCCACCGCCAGAATCGAAAGTAGGCGCTGGTCGTCCGGCGTGAAACCTTCCGACAGTTTTTTGTTGAACAAACAGATCAGGCCGATCATTTTGCTTTTTAGCAAGAGCGGAGCGGCCAGAAGCGAACGGATTTCGAAAGGGGCGTCGCGTCCCCCCGAGAAACGCCCGTCAGACGCAAAGTCGTTCACGACCAGGGGGCGTCGGTGCTTCAACATCCAGCCGGAGAGCTCCGTGTCGAGTCGGTACGGCCGTCTGTATCCCGTGGTGTCGAGTTTGCGGACCATCGTGCGGAAGGAAACCTGATCCTGGCGCTCGTCCAGCAAGAGCACAGCTCCCTGCTCCACCCGGAAGTGCTTCACGCACTTCTCGATGATCAGCTCGATGATCTTGTCCAGGGCCATCGTTGAGCCGATGGCCGTGGCCACGTCATTCAGGACGGAAAGTTCGAGCACACTCCGCTGTAACCTTCGGTTCTCCTGCCGAAGACGATCCAGGGCATCGGTATTCTCAGGAGACGTCACCACACCCTCCCGATCGTAAAGACGGCTTCACAGCGCCTTAGGGCAAATCTGCACTGGTTTTCCACTGCACAATCGACCATGCCCTTGCTTCCTACCTTCCGCAGCTCGCCCGTTCAAACGGGTTTACAGCAGACCAGCGAGCCGTCGCTTTGCGTCGACCAGCTCAGGCAAGTCGGGATCGGCCCGGTGCCAGAGCGCCAGAAACTTCGAGTAATTTTGCCTCGCCAGATCCGGATTCCCCTTCGCTTCGTAGATCCGCCCGAGCCAGTAGTAGCTCCGCGCGTACATCCTCGATCGAAAACCAAGCCCTTCGGCTTTGAGCTCCTGTACATGCTGCATGTTTGCAGCCGCTTCGTCCAGCTTGCCAAGTTCGAATTCCACCTGCGCAAGCTCGTAGGTCAACAGCAGTTCAAAACCCCGGTTCGGGTGAACCTGATTTACAAGAAAGCGACCGAGCGAGTCCGCGGTTTTGTACTTACCCTTGTTCGCGTAAACCAGAAACTTGAGAATCTGCCGCCAGCTACGTCCACTGCCGACGTTCCGGTAAACTCGGCTAAGCTCGAGCGCACGTTCGTAGGCTCCCCGATAAATCAACAAAACAGACAACTCTCCCGGGTTCGTACTGTAGTTCAACGCCGATTGGTAGTTGGAGCACTGATCTACGATTTGCCACGTCTTTTCGACGTCTCTCCAGCCTTCGTAGGTTCGCCGTGCCTTAAACAGAAGGGTGCTGACAAAACCTGTCGTGTCGGCGCCCTGGCGCTCAAGGTCCGCCACCCTGTCCAGATCTGAGAGCCCTTCGCGGTAGCGACCCTGGTAGAAATGGACTCTCGCCAATCTGAAATAGCCTTCCTGTTGCTCGCGAGACGTAGCCTCTGGTCTGACCAGCGGTTCCAAGACTCGTTCAGCGTCGTCGAACCGGTCGAAGTAGCCGAAAAGCTCCGCCAGTCCGGTGCGCGCTGCGTAGCGGTCAGGGTGACGTTTCAACACGCCCAGAAAGTACGCTTTGCCGGATTCGAGCTCGTTCAGGTACGCGTAGGCACGAGCAACGAGATCGTACGACTCCGTGCTCGGGTTCCGCCTGGCGAACGTCTTGGCAAGCCGCAACATGTTGCTGAACCTGGAGGTTTCCAAGTAAACCCAGGTCAGGTGCTGAAGGGCACGCGTGTTTGACGAATCGATCGCCAGCGAACGTGACAGGTAGGTCTCCGCCTGGTTGTACAGTTTGGCGTGGTAGGACCAGTCCCCGATGTTGTAGATCATCTCTTTGTCGTCGGGGTAGACTTTCTCCATTTGCTTCAGAACGGCGATCCCGGCCTCGAAACCACGGGTAATCTGGGCGTAGACGGCTCTCACCAGAAATTGTTGTCGTTTCGGGATCCGGTCCAGCAAAGCAAGCGCCTTTCGGATCATTCGAATTGACGGTTCTTCCTCGCCGAACAACCAGCTTTGCGCGTAAGCGTACCGGTAGTAGGCCAAACCGAAGGTTGAGTCGAGCTCGATGGATCGCGCGAACTCCCGCATGGCCTCTTCGAATTTGAGCCTGTCTACCAGTTCCTCGCCGCGGAAGAAGTGATGGTAGGCCTCCAGATTCGGTGTAGTTAACCGCTCGACCTTCACGCTCGCGGCTTTGATGTCTGCTGGGCGTTCCTTTAACCTCTCGCGGGTTTTGTCGGACAACTGATCGATCAGCGAGGGGATGCACTCCTGCCCGCGTCCCTGCACTTTCACCGTGAGGACGTACTCGTCCTTCGGAACGTCCAGGACCTTCATGTCGATGGCGTAGACGCTGCCGAATTTGTGCACGGTCGCACTGGCGAGCATGCGGATCCCCGCTACTGTGCACACCTTTCGCCCCAGGCTCTCGGTGATCCGGGAGACGTCGTCCTGGCCAAGCTGCGCCAGAATGTCGAACATGCGGGAGCGCGTCAGCACCTTCAGTCGCTGCGACTGCTCCAGCGCCGTGATGAGCATTCCGGACAGGCCGTCCAGCTCGGGCTCGCCCGTTTTGTTCGAGAAATCGACCACCGCAATCGGAACCCGCTCGGCGAGCTTGCCGCCTCCTCGATGCGTCACAAACCAGGCAGCTGCAAACGCCAGGATCAGCGCAACTGCGGCAACAAGAGCAAACCTCACCGTTCGGGAGAGGATGTGCTTCCTTTCTTTCCGCTCAGGCAACCGAACCGGCGAGGAAGCTTCACCGGAGTCCTTTCCGGCCAGGCGTTGCAAGTCCCCGATCAATTCCTCCACTGTGGCGTA
>JAADFT010000477.1 GCA_013152765.1 Calditrichota bacterium
CCACCGAACCGAAGGGCCTCTGTGATGTTGTAGACGGCGCTTTCCGGCTCAAGCTGGTGCAGGAACCAGAGTCTCTCCTGAGCAAAGGAAAGCGGAAGCCCTTTGCCGCTTCGCTCAACCCGCACGAGCGGCGGCGCGCTCACACCGCGTTGCTGGCGCACAAGGTCTTCCAGCACCCGGGCAAGACCTTCCACAGTTGGACGTTCGAAAAACGCGCGAATCGGGACCTCGACACCGAGCGTCTCGCGGAGCCGGCTGACCACCTGCGTGGCCAGCAGCGAGTGCCCGCCAATCTCGAAGAAGTTGTCCCCAGCACCCACGCGACTTGCGCCAAGCAGCTCTTCCCAGAGTCCCGCTACAAGCTCCTCCATCGGCGTGCGAGGTGCGACGTAGGCCCTCTCCTGCACGTCCGTGCTGTAGTCCGGCGCTGGCAGGGCGCGACGATTCACTTTGCCGTTCGGCGTTAATGGGAGACTGTCCAGCACCACAAACGCTGACGGCACCATGTACTCGGGCAGCCGCTCCGCCAAGTACTCCCGCAGAGCCGCCCGGTTGATTTCCAGCTCAGGAGAGCTCGGCACGACGTACGCAACGAGCCTGCGGTCGCCGGGGCGATCTTCTCGCACAATCACGGCGCACTGCCCGACCGATTCATGCTGGCTCAGCACACCCTCGATTTCGCCAAGCTCGATCCGGTAGCCCCGTACCTTCACCTGGTCGTCCACACGACCCAGGAATTCGATGCGACCATCCGGCAGAAATCGGCCCAGGTCGCCCGTGCGGTACAGCCGCTCTCCAGGATTCGCGGCAAACGGGTTGGGCACGAACTTCTCTGCCGTGAGGTCCGGGCGGTTGCGGTAGCCGCGCGCCAACCCCACACCTCCGACGCAGATTTCCCCTGGCACACCAGTCGGTACAGGCCGCAGATTGCGGTCCAGAATGTAGATTTGCACGTTGGAGATGGGCCGTCCAATCGGTGCCGACGCAGCCCAGGAAGGCAGGCTCTCCACAAGCCCCAGCGTTGGGCCAACTGTCGCTTCCGTGGGCCCGTAAGCATTGAACAGACGCCGACCAGGTGCCCACTTTTCGACGATGTCGGGTGTGCACGCCTCGCCGGCGGAAATCAGGGTCTGCAGGTGTTCCAGGCCCTCAGTGGGCAAGAGACGCGAAACAGAAGGCGGCAACGTGACCACTGTGATCTTCTGGTCGCGCAGGAGAGCGTGGAGTTGTTGCACGTCCATCAGCTTTTCCTGCGGAGCGAGCACAAGCGTCGCCCCTCGCAGCAGGGCCATGAACGTCTCGGAAACCGAGGCGTCGAAACTGAACGAAGCGAACTGGAGCACCCGGCTCTCAGGCGTCACGCCGAAAGCTTTCGTCTGCGCCTGCACCAGGTTCACCAGACCCCGGTGCGCCAGCATCACGCCTTTCGGTTGCCCCGTCGAACCGGAGGTGTAGATGATGTAGGCGAGATTCTCAGTGGTAGTGCCGCTGTCAATTGGCTCATCCGGCAGCTCTGCAATCTGCGGCCAGTCGGAATCCAGCTTGACGATGCTCGCCAGATCTCCGTCGAACTCCCGCACAACGTCCACGAGGGACTGCTGAGTGAGCACGACCTGGATGCCGCTGTCCTGCACCATGTAGGCCAGACGCTCAGTCGGGTACGACGGGTCGAGCGGCACGTACGCCCCGCCGGCCTTCATGACGCCGAGCATGCCCACGATCATCTGCGGCGAGCGCTCGACACAGATGCCCACCGGGGTGTCCGGCCCCACGCCAAGGCGCCTCAGGTAGTGCGCGAGTTGGTTGGATTGCCGGTCCAGTTCCGCGTAACTCAGCTCTGTGCCCTCGTACGCCACAGCCACGTTGTCTGCGAACTGCCTCGCCACCAGCTCAAACCACTCGTGGGTGCAGCCCGCGTGTTCCAGGGGCTCTGCTGTGTCGTTCCACTCGACCAGAAGCCGGTGACGTTCCCAGTCCTCAAGGTAGTCGACAGCACTCAGGCGCGTCTCGGGCTCTGCCGTCACGACCTCAAGGAAGCGCCGGTAGTAGCCAACCAGACGCTCTGCTGTCTCGCGGTCGAAGAGATCCGTGTTGTACTCCAGCATGCCCTCCAGACCGGTGGCTCCCTCCTGCATCGACAGCGTGAGGTCGTACTGGGTCAGGCCTGTGTCGGCGTCCAGGCCTTCGACCCGCACACCTTCGCCCAAGCCCCCACCCACCGCCGGCATGTTCTGCAGGACAAACATCACCTGAAAGAGCGGCGTGTGACTCAGATCCCGCTCCGGCTGGATGGCTTCCACCACCTTCTCGAAAGGCACATCCTGATGCGCGTACGCCCCCAGCGACACCTCGCGCACACGTTGCAGCAGTTCACGGAAGGTCGGGTCGCCGCTCAAATCTGTGCGAAATACAAGGGTGTTGACGAAGAAACCGATCAAGTTTTCGATTTCGACGCGGTTCCGGTTGGCGATCACGCTGCCAACGCTCACATCGTCCTGCCCGCTGAGGCGGCTGAGCAGGGCCTGCCAGGCTCCGAGCAGGGTCATGAAAAGCGTCACACCTTCGCGCCGACTCAGCTCGCGAACGCGTTCGCTGAGTTCTTCGCCCAGCTCAAAAGTAACTTTGTCGCCGTTGAACGTCTTCACGGCGGGCCGGGGTCGGTCGGTCGGAAGTTCCAGTGTTTCTTCGGCACCGCTGAGCTGATTCTTCCAGTAGTCGAGCTCTTGTTCCAGAACCTCGTCCCGGAGCCAGCTCCTCTGCCAGGCCGAGAAATCGGCGTACTGGATCGGCAGAGGATCCGCCGCAGGTGCTTTGCCGCGCAAAAAGGCCTCGTACGCCTGACCCACTTCTCGGATCATCACGCCCATGGACCAGCCGTCCGAGATGATGTGGTGCATCACCACCACAACCACCCAGGCCCCGTCTGGCATTTGCACCAGCGTCACCCTGAAGAGCGGCCCCTGCCGGAGGTCAAAGCCGCGGCGCGCTTCCAGCCGGATGAGCCGTCGGACTTCGGAATCGGCTTCCGCCGCAGGCAACGACGTCAGGTCAATTTCGCGGACCGGCAGCCCGGATTTCGTCGTGAATGACCTGGATCGGAACGCCCCCCTCTTCCGCGAAGGTCGTGCGCAGAACCTCGTGCCGCTCTACGACCCAGGCCAGGCTACGCACAAAAACTTCCGGTCGGAAGTCGCCCTCGAAACGGAGCGCTTCCGAGATGTTGTAGACTGCGCTGCCCGGTTCGAGCTGGTCCAGAAACCAGAGCCTTTCCTGAGCGTAGGAAAGAGGCATCCCTCTGCCGGTGCGTTCGACTTTCACCAGCGGAGGTGCACTGACACCTCGGCTTTCCCGAACGAGGCGTTCCACCTCCTGTGCCATTCCGGCCACGGTCGGCCGTTCAAAGAAAACGCGAATGGGCAGCTCAACGTCGAGTGTTTCCCGAATTCGGCTTACAACCTGAGTAGCCAGCAGCGAGTGCCCACCGATTTCGAAGAAGTTGTCCAGTACGCCGACTTTTTCCAGTCCGAGTGCCTCTTCCCAGATGCCCGCCAGCAGCTCTTCCACAGGCGTTCTCGGGGCGACGTACTGATGCTCCTCCCCGCTCGATGTGTAGTCGGGCGCCGGAAGGGCACGACGGTCGATCTTGCCGTTGGGCGTCAGCGGCAAAGACTCCATTTCGACGAAAGCAGCCGGAATCATGTAGTCCGGCAGGTGCTGCTGGAGAAACTCGCGCAGCTCCCCAGCGCTGAGTTGCGCGCCCTGCTTGGGCACAACGTAGGCCACGAGACGGCGGTCGCCGGGTCGATCCTCTCGCGCCAGTACGACGGCTTGCTCAACCTTGTCGTGCCGACCGAGCACGCCCTCGATCTCGCCCAGCTCAATCCGGTAGCCGCGGATCTTCACCTGGTCGTCCAGACGACCCAGAAACTCCATCTGGCCGTCGTTGCGGTAGCGCACCAGATCGCCGCTCCGGTAAAGCCGAGCACCAGCCTCACCGCTGAACGGGTCGGGCACGAATTTCTCAGCGGTCAGGTCCGGCCGGTTCAGGTACCCGCGCGCCACACCAGCGCCACCGATGTAGAGCTCACCAGGCACGCCCTGGGGACAGAGCGCCATCCGGTCGTCCAGCACGTAGACTCGCGTGTTGAGGATCGCACGGCCAATCGGTACGGAACCGCTACCTCGCCAGTCCTTTGGCACCCTGTAGACGACGCAGCCAACGACGGTCTCCGTGGGGCCGTACTCGTTGTACAGCGCCGTGTCAGGAGCAACGTCCAGCCAGAAGCGAATCTGCTCGGCCGTTAGATTCTCGCCGCCAATGATGAACGCGTGCGTGGCTCGTCGGGCCTGCTCCGGGGTCAACTGTTGACGCAGCACGTCCAGGTGGGCGGGCGTAATTTTGATCAAACTGAAGTCGCCCTGCTCGCGGAGCACCCTGGCCAGCGCCTCCACGTCGTCACCGACCGGCGCCAGGACAACGCGTTTGCCACTGACGAGCGGGCTGAAAACAGCGGTGACCGTAGCGTCGAAGGCAATGGTGGAGTGAACCACGCTCCCAATTCCCCGGTCGAGCGGGTACGCCGTCCGCACCCACTCGAGGTAGTTCCGAAGACCCCTGTGCGTAATTAGCGTGCCCTTCGGTCTCCCGGTCGAACCGGAGGTGTAAATCACGTAAGCCAGATCATCCGGACGCAGCCGAGGCTCCACCAGTGGCGTGGCCGAGAACTCGATTTCGTCCCAATCCAGATCCACCAGCACCAGCTCTGCACCGATGAGCGGCAACGAGTCGGCCACTCGCGCCTGCGTGAGCACCACGCGAGCGTCCGAGTCCTCCAGCATGTAGCGAATTCGCTCCGCCGGGTAGCTGGGATCCATCGGCAGGTAAGCCGCACCCGCTTTCAGCACAGCCAGCAGCGACACAATCAAATCTGGCGAGCGCTCCTGGTAGATTGCTACCACCGA
>JAADFT010000478.1 GCA_013152765.1 Calditrichota bacterium
CCGTGAACGAAGCAGCGAGTCCTGAGCTGCAAGCACGGAGGTGTCCGGGCGAGCTGGATTGACCGCGGCGAGAACCAGTTGCGCGTAGAGATCAGCGAACTCGGACACAGAAAGCTGAGGGGCTGTTGACTTCGCGCAAGACGAAAGGAGAAGTAGCACCAAGGTCCGCGCCAGAACGCGGAAAAGATTATTACGGAAGTGCATGTTGAGTTACTCCGCGCTCGGTTCCGGCAGCACAGATGGGTCTCGCCTTCTTGTGTCTACGGAGGGTTGAAGCTCGTCCGTAAGGTAAGGAGATGGGCTAACGATGGCAAGCAGAGATTTCACGGTCGAATTTGATCCCAAGCAGTTGCTCGGCGTCGACGGCGACGCACTGAAGCTGCAGGATCCCGTGTCGCTTCAAGAACAAACGATCCGCGCCATCGACAAGCGCTACGGTCCTTCTCAAGGCAAGATCACGGTCGAACTGAGACCGTCGGGACGGCTGCTTGTTACCTACAGGGCTGCCAGGGTGGACGACCGCGCTGAACAGCTACACCGCCGGGGCATTGCGGCGGCAAAGCGCAAAGATCTGAAGCAGGCGATCCAGGACTGGACGGCAGCAGCGCAGTTGAACCCCTCGGAACCGAAGTACTTTTTCCACGCCGGTGTTGGCTACTTCGAGGTGGGCGACTACGAGAAGGCGGCGGCCAACCTGTTGCGAACGATCAGCCTGTGTTCGTTTCACCACAAGGCGCTGCTTGTTCTGGGAACCCTGTACCTGAAGCTTCGCAAGCTCGACAAAGCTGAGCGCTTTCTTGAAGCATCGGTTGAAATCGCTCCGGACAACGCTTTGGGGCACCTGAATCTGGGTGCGGTCTACAGCGTGGAGAGAAAGTACGAACAAGGAATCAAGGAATTTGAAAAGGCCATTCGCTTGGCACCGGAGGATCCCAGGCCGTACCTTGGTCTGGCGAAAGTTCACTCCTTGCTGGGACAAACGGAACGAGCGGAGTACTATTACCGGCAGGTGATCAAGCTGGACAAGGCAGGGGTTCTGCGCCAGCAGGCGCAACACAACATGGCGTCGATTCGTGCTCAGCGCGGCCCCACGCAGGAGGAAATGGCTGCGCTGCGCCGGGCAGTGGCGGCCACTGAGGCGGCGGACAGAGCCGGCTCTGTTGCGGGAGCGAAGACCGGCACCACCGATTTCGAAGAAGGCGGCGTGTGGCCCGCGGACCCGAGCCGATTCCAGGGTTCCGACCCGGACAGCCTGTTCGCCAGCGGGTACCACGCGTATCTGAACCTCGATTACGTGGCCGCAGCGGATTTCTACGCCGGGTACGCAGCATTGCGGCCTACGGACGCTGCCGGCTGGTACGCGCTGGGTGAAGCGCTGCTCCGCAAAGGCGACCTGGTGAAAGCTGCAAGAGCGTTCCGTAAAGCAGTGGAAGTCGACGAACAGCCGACTTTCCTGAAGCAACTTGGTCTGGTGAAACTCCTGCAAGGGGATTTCGCTACGGCGAAGGCAACGTTGAGTCGAGCTCGCGAACTGGGCAAGCGAGACTCCGTGACCAGTTACCTGTACGGTCGCTGCCTGGCAGCGGAGGGCAACTTCGCAGATGCCATTATCGCGCTGGAACAGGCCATCCGAGCAAACAGGAACAACCTGGCGGCTCGCTTCGAACTTTCGAAAGCACTGCTCGAGAACGACGAGCTGGATCTTGCTTTGCAGCGGCTCGACGAGCTCCTGAGCATCCCGGTTGATTCTCCGGTGAAGGATGAAGCAGCGATCCTCCGAGAAGAGGTTTTGGCGAGAAAGGAGAAGCAGCGTTCCTTTTGATCGGGATTTGCGCCGACGTGGGGAGCCTTTCAGAGACTGGGGTACCGTTTCATTGATCAATTCTCCATTCGGGACATTCCCGTTGCGGCGATGGTCCTGGTACCGTTCAGAGGTTGGGAGGAAGCTTCAAGAAGAATCTCGTAATGGCGCCAAACCGTACGCAATTGCGTTAAATCGCTTCGACGGGGCCATGGTTCGTTGTGGTATGGTAGAAGCGGGGGCTTGGGCTGACGCGGCTCGTCCCACCTGATTGAATTACGCAAGATCGCTTTTCTTGGGCACGCAGCTACAGGAGGTGTTATGCAGGCCGTTCTGATGGCAGCAGGAAAGAGTACGCGAACGTACCCGCTGACGTTGGAGAGACCCAAACCGCTGCTCCCACTGGTCGGAAAAACGCTGTTGCAACGGAACCTGGACGAAATGGTTGGCCTTGTAGACGAGGTCGTGATCATTGTGGGGTACCGGGCGGACATGATCCGGGGAGAAATGGGGGAAGAGTACAGGGGCATCAAGATCACGTACTGTGAACAGGTGCAGCAGCTCGGCACCGGTCACGCTGTCCTGCAAGCCAAGCCGTACATTCGTGGACCTTTTCTGGCGCTAAACGGCGATGACCTTTACCAGCGAGTGGATCTCGAACGTCTGGCTAAATATGACTACGCAGCCCTGGTGCGCAAGGTGCCCGATCCCAGTCTGTACGGCGTCTGCAAAACCGATGACGAGGGACGAATCGTAGATCTGATTGAAAAGCCCAAGACTTTCGTTGGAAATCTGGCCAACGTGGGCTGCTACAAACTGCAACCCGAGTTTTTTGAGGTGCTTGAGAACACACCGCTCAGTGAAAGGGGAGAAATCGAAATCACGAGTGCTGTAGCGGCGGTGGCCCGTACGCGGCCTTTTTTTGTGGTTGAAATGAAAGGTTACTGGTTGCCCACGGGCTACGCGTGGGATCTCTTGAAACACATGCAGTTTATCCTTGCAAGAGGCTACAACGTTCCGGAATCCACGCACAAGAATCTGCATGGCGTCACGGTGCGTCTTCCAGTTTATGTTGCATCTGGGGCTAAGGTGGAACCCGGTGCTGAAATCGGTCCCTACACTGTAGTCGAAACAGGGGCAAGAATTGAACGTAATGCCGTAGTTCGCCGCACTGTCCTTTTCAAGGGCGCGGTAGTGAGAGAAAATGCACGTGTGTACAGCTCAGTTTTGGCTGCGAAAACGGTAGTGCAGACCGGGGCTTTGC
>JAADFT010000479.1 GCA_013152765.1 Calditrichota bacterium
GCACTTGCACTCATCCTTAGCAGCCCGGAGCTTGAGCTGGTTGGCGTGACCGTGGCTACCGGGCAGACACGCGAACGCGCCCGAATCGTGTGCAAAATGTTGTACGAGACGGGACGAGAGGACGTCCCGGTAGCTTTGGGGCGGCAGACGCCGGTGCCTGCGAACAGCGGCAAGCCTCCGCGTTACGAGCCGCAGTTCTACTGGGCGAAGGGGTTTGACGCAGTTAAGCCCGTGTCCACGCCCGCTGCTGACTTCATCATCCAGAAGCTGAGGGCGCAGCCGGGGGAAATCGTGTTGATCACGATTGGGCCGGTGACGAACATCGGCGACGTGCTGCGCAAAGACCCGGAAGCGCTGAAGCAGGCGAAAGCCGTTTACGCCATGTTCGGTTCGTTCTACCGCGGCTACGGCGGGGCGTCCACCCCGTCGCGCGAGTGGAATGTGGCGTGCGACGTGGACGCGGCCAAGCTTTTTGTGGCCTCTGGTGTGAAGGTAACTTACGCGGGGCTGGATGTCACGGCTCACGTTACGCTGGACGCCAACAACCGCCTGCGTTTGCTCATGCGTCAGTCGCCTCTTACGAACGCGCTGTGCGGTCTTTACTCGCTGTGGGGTCGTGAGACCCCCATTTTGTTCGACCCGGTGGCCGTTGGGATGCTGCTGTGGCCGGAACTCTTCACCTTCCGTGATGTTCACGTGACCGTGACGGACGACGGTTTCACGGTTGTGGACGAGAGTAAGCCGCCAAACGCGCACATCGGAACACAAATCGACGACAAACGCTTCATCAAACGTTTGATGGAACGCTACTTACACCAGAATTTGGGCCGCTAAGCCGGAATCTCGACCTCGGGCGGAGCACGGTTTTCTGGTAGGGACTGCCCGTGTGGTGTTCTGCTGCTGCCGCAAGCGGTCTCGACCAGAGAGCTTGCAGGTTGTGCCCGAGTGCTGTCGGCGATTTTCTACGTTTTCACTCCCTGCTGACCTGTTGACTGGTTCAAAGCGCTAACACGTGCGGAGGTTCTCAATGGGTTCGCTCGCGCTGGCCTTGGTTGCGGTTGCGTTTTTCGTTTTTGGCTACCGTGTGTACGGGGGCATGCTGGCGAACCGGGTCGGGCTGTCGAACGAAAACCCGACCCCGGCGCACGAAATGTACGACGGCGTGGACTACGTGCCCGCCAAGGCGCCCGTTCTGCTGGGTCATCATTTCGCCAGCATCGCGGGAGCCGGGCCGATTCTTGGGCCGATCATCGCCGCAGTTTTTGGCTGGGGACCAGTGTACCTGTGGATCCTGCTCGGCGCGGTGTTCATCGGCGCCGTGCACGATTTCACCTCTCTCGTGGCCTCAGTGCGCAACCGTGGCAAAAGCATCGGCGAAATCGTCGAAGGCCAGCTTGGTCCGGTGGGCAAGGCGCTTTTTCTCACCTTTTCGTGGTTTACCCTGGTTCTGGTTGTGGCGGTTTTCGCTCGAATTGTCGCAACGACGTTTGAAAAACAACCCAACGTCGCCACAGCGTCCATTCTTTTCATCGTGCTCGCTGTTTTCTTCGGATTTGCGGTGTACCGGCGCAACTTGCCCCTTGGCCCCACCACGGTGGTTGGCGTTGTTCTACTTTTTGTGGCTGTGTTTCTCGGCAACGCATTTCCAATCTCCCTGTCCGCTGGCTGGTGGCTCTACATCCTGCTTGCTTACGTTTTTGTCGCCTCAGTGACCCCGGTCTGGATTCTCCTGCAGCCGCGCGACTACCTGAATTCGTTCTTACTGTACGCCATCCTGCTGGGCGGGCTGTTCGGGTTGATGTTTGCACACCCCTCGCTGCACCTGCCGGTGTTCGGTTCGTTCAAGACAAATCTCGGAACCCTTTTCCCAATTCTGTTCGTCACGGTTGCCTGCGGCGCAATTTCCGGATTCCACTCGCTTGTGGCGTCGGGTACCACGGCAAAACAGCTGGACAAGGAGACTGACGCCAGGCCAGTGGGTTACGGAGGCATGTTGATCGAGGGCGTGCTGGCGGTGCTGGCGCTGGTGGCGGCGGCTTCGCTCAGTCACGGGCGCTACCAGGAACTGTACCAGGCAGGCGCGTTTGTGACCGTTTTCTCAGAGGGAGTTGGGAAATTCCTGCACGCGCTCCCGCTTCTTGGAATCAGCGAAAAGGGAGGCAGCGGTTTCGCGGGGCTTGCCGTGTCAGCTTTCGTACTGACGTCCCTGGACACCGCCACGCGTCTTGCGCGTTTTGCCTTCCAGGAGTTTTTTGAAACGGGCCGGGTCGAAACGTCCGGCACCGCGGTTCTGGCGCAAAATCGTTTCATCGGCACCGCGGTTACGGTGGTTGTGGCCTGGTTTTTCCTCACCAGCGGCACCGCGCACGCCATCTGGCCTGTGTTTGGCTCTGCCAACCAGATGCTGGCAGCGCTTTCTTTGCTGGCGGTGACACTCTGGCTCCGCAGCAAAGGCGTTCCATCCGGCGTCACTTTCGTGCCGATGCTCTTCATGTACACGGTCACGGTCTCTGCTCTGGTGATTTTGATTCGGATGAACGTGGCACGCCACAATTTCCTCCTGGCCGGTGTGGGGACACTCCTGCTGGTCGTGGCGCTTGTGCTTGCTGTGGAGTCCTACTTTGCCCTTCGGCGCTACGCGCGTGTGGCCTGGAACGGAGCCCAAGACCGCGAGGCGAACTGACGTTTTGCGTCCCGACCGAGACAGAAGCTCTGTTGAAGCAGGGCGTGTTGGAATCCACACGCGCGCGGTGGCGCACGTCTGTCTGCTGGTTCCGGTGGATTTGTCCGTGCGAGATCGACCAGCACGGGCGCACGTGGTTGTCGGCGCTGGCCAGTCCGAACCCCTGGCACGGGCGGTAACGCTGGTTCAGGGGCTGACGCACCATTTCGGTCCGGCTGTGGCGGTAAAAGTTCATCCAGTCCTGTCGCCCTTCCGGGCGTGGTGGTGTGTTCTGGCTGAAGCGGTGAAACGACATGCTGGCCCGCGAGCGGTGCTGCGGGCTTTCTTCGTGCAGTACAGGTTGCCAGCGGTCGTCGTGGAGGGGCGGATTCT
>JAADFT010000480.1 GCA_013152765.1 Calditrichota bacterium
CCCGGTGACGGCCGTAGCGGCCCACCACCAGCAAGCTCGCCCGGCCCGGCGCCAGCTCGTCCAGAACAGCCCGGTACGGTTTACCCTTCAAGACGCGCCTTTCCAGGTTGCCCGCATGACCGTCGCCCACGACTTCCGCGGCCTCGGTGAGGTAGCTGGCGTACAGGTTCTCGAGACCCCGGTCGATGATTTCGTCGTGCAGGCGCTCCTGGGACTGGAAATCGAAGCGCTGGCTCACCTCTTCCGGGAGAACCCGGGCAATCGTTCGGAACACACCAGTGTGAAACGCCGGGTCGAACACAGCCGCCAGAGTCAGAGGTGCGCCAAGGGTCTCAGCCCAGGTGGCCGCCCGACGAGCTGCCTGGAACGAAGCGTCCGACCCGTCGACACCACAGAACACACCCTGCCCGGCCTCGGGGAACGGCGTGCGAACGATCAGCACGTCACACCCCGCGTGCAGCAGCACCCTTTCGGCCACGCTGCCAAGATCGTCCTCTTCCGCTGCACCGAGTCCCTTCGCCCCCAGAACCAGCAAATCCACCTTTTCCCGAGAGACCAACTTCAGGATTTCGACGTAGTTGCGGCCTTCCGGAGTAGCTGCTTCGAAAGGCACACCGGCCTTAGCCGCTTTCCCCTGAACGGGCTGCAGGTAAGCGTCGGAAATCAGCTTCAGCCCGTCTGTAATCAGCGAATCGTGGGTGCCGCGGAGCTCGCCCAGTTTTTCCTCGCCCTGGTACGGCTCCGGCAGTCCGGGCTCCATTTGTTCAAAGCGCACGCGGTGCAACCTGGCCGCGTAGACGTGTACACCCAGCAGGTGCGTCTCCGCAGCGCGCGCGGCTGCCACAGCCCAGTCCTCGGCCCACGAAGACCACTGCGAGCCATCGACCGCAACGGCGACCTTCCGGTAGTCGAGCTTCATTTCCACTCTCTGGTCCGCGGGGTCTTTTCGCGCACGTTCGTCACCCAGAAGACGTACGCCTTGCCGTAGCCCTTCTGAAAGACGTGGAATTTCTCGCCTTCAAAAAGCCGACGCGCAGCCACCAGAAAACGGTAGCGCAGGTCGTCGTCGCCCACAATTTCCGTGACCACGTCGATCTGGTAACTGGTGTAGCGCGGCCACTGCTCCACGAAAAGCAGCGACGCCACAGGATTTCGCAGAAGGTGCCTGTACGACGTACCTTCGAAGATCTCGAGTCCGCCCAGGCTGTAGCGATCCAGCCTCGACACGTCCTCGTAAATGCGTCGCACCGCCGCAAGTCGCTGGCGCAGGGTCGCGTCGCGCGGTCCGGCCGCCGTTTCGGCAAGGGTCTTTTCAAGCAAGTCAACGGATTCGGCCAAAACCTCTTCGCGTGGCAGGAGCGCCACGCCCTTGGTGGCAAGATTCACGGCCCGATCGCCGTGGTCTCTTTCCCACGTGGCCAGAACCGGAAGATGCGGCGGCATGAACGCCACGTCGTCGCCGCCCTCCAGGCGGTCGTAGAGGCGCTCGCGGGTTGCCACCTGCCAGCGCAGGAAGTACTCGGGAAGCTCAACCAGGTCATACGCGCGCTCGTCACCGTCAGGCCAGGTGACAACCGCAACCGTGCCACGCCTGGAAACCTCGGCCCGCTCCGTCATGCCGCCAGAATCCTGCTCATGAGCGTGATGAGAAGCTGCGCACCCACCGTGGCGACCGCCAGCGCTGCCAGGAACGCCCACGCCCACCGCCGCTGCGGGAGATGGCCGACCTCGATCACGAGCGTTCGCCCTGACAGTCCGGCGCGCCGGTTCGACAGGTGTCGCACAAATGGAATGTGACCCAGCTTGACCAGTCTTCCACGAAAAACGTCCAGGTTAGGAGACACCTTCCGCGTCACCGAACCCACAAAAAGCAGCCAAACATCTTCACGATCTTTCACCGGAACCAGGAGAAACCGAAACGGTCCTCTGCCCGCCCGAATGCCCCTTTCTACGTCGGGCGTTCCCTGCAACTCCACCAGTCTGTCCGGTTCCGGTAGGCCAGTGTTCTCCAGCTTGACAGCCTGCTGACTGGCGGCAAGATGGTACCGGAAAGCGCCAGTTTCAAGCGCCACCCACAGAATCCCCGCGAACAAAACCAACACGACCACACGGCTGACACGCACGGCAATTTTCCCCATCCTTGCACCCCACATCTTCCTTCGCTCCCGGTGTTCGCACTCGTGTACCCAACTCGTCTTCCGTCATTTCCGCTCCGTCCAGCCCCCAACGACCGCCTCCAGACTTCGTGAAGCCGTCAGGGCCCACGCCGTTTCCACGAGACTGTCTCCACCTCGCTGCCGAGGTCTCCCGCGTTCCCAACAGGGGTAACCAGTCAGGGCTGCAATCTACAAGCTCGAACCAACGTGCTCAAATGCACCCTCCGGCTTCTCGATGTGACAAACCGTGCAGTCCTTCAACGGCCCGGGTTTCCCTTGAAGCCGCTCGATCTGCCGGTTGTACTTCTCGAGTCCAGCCGGCAAAATGGCGTGCGGGCTACCGTGACAGGCGGCGCAGTAAACACCACCGTGGCCCCTCCGATTCCGGTAGAGCTGGTCGAAACCGGAAGCGTAGACGTGGTCGGTTACCTTCAGTCTGGTCGCCCGGCCGAGCTTCTCGCCGTGGCAGCTTTCGCAAGTGGGCTCCTGGAGCCAGGGCTGGCGCCCTTCGGCGATCGACCTGGCCACCGTCGCTTCGTCGCCGTGGCAATCCTGGCACACAATGCCGCGCTGGCTCATCACGCCTCGCAGGCAACGCGTTTTCGGCCCTGGGTGACAGGCGTAGCAGCTGATGTCGATCTTCCCTTTCACGAGGCCCATTCGACGGGCGTGGGCGCCGTGAACCGCCTCCGACAAGCTCTTCACGCCGGGCTGACCTTTTGTACCGAGAGCGTTCGAAGCGTGGCAGGACCCGCAGAGCACCGGCTTGTTTTCGAAAAGGTGCGTGTCGAACTTCCGGTCGTGCAGCTTCAGAATGGCCTCTCGAACCTCGGCCTTCGTGGCGTTCTGACCTGGCGCGTGGCAGAAGGAGCAGTTGATTTCCGGCGACGTCGG
>JAADFT010000481.1 GCA_013152765.1 Calditrichota bacterium
AGTTCAGCACAGGGGAAGCTGCTCGCATTCGGTGTGTGACGGATGTACGCGCTCCAGAGGCCAAAGTCCTTGGGCCGGGCGAGAGCTTTTCGTCCCATCGCGACACTCTGATTCTGTTCCAGCCCGTCTCTCGGGTGGCCCTTGTGCTCGCGTCAGCGGCGGACACAAGCTGGTCCGTGGAATGGACCGTCCGTCGGCAAAAACGACGCAAGAGGCAGTACGACCTTGTCTTGCGGGCGAGGCCGGTCCGGCAGCTGGCGCTTAAGCCAGGACAGGAAGTCGAGCTGCCGCCCGTGACTGTGAGAGTGTTGACGGGACGCAGTTTTCCGCCTGAGCTCCTGAGAAGCGGTAGAGAGGTCCGGGGCGCGGCGAAAGCAGTCGGGAGCTGAGGTCAGCACATCCCGGTTGCAGATGTGGACGGTTTTGTGCCAGCGAAGCGCACGTCTCGCACGCGGGATCTGGCTGCGGTGGTTTTTGGCCAGGCATCAAGTCCCGGAGCCAACTGGAAAGAGAACTGCTAAGAGATCTCTGACGTGGCGCCCTCCAGTGAGCGTTCAGCTTGTTTGAGACCACCTGCTGGTTTGCGGCCGTCTGATTTTGCCCTTAGAAATTGAGTTCCTGCAGGGCTTTCGACCGAAAGTCCTTGACTCGATGAATCTTGCTCATTATTTTCCTGCAACATTTCGAGCTGGAGTTCGGTGCGGGCAGTTCTGTTCTCGACAGCGGTCGCGTGAGCTCTGAACCTGCGTTTCGAAACGTGGGTGTTTGACTGCGTTGTCGAGCAGGGCTGGCGCTGAGCTTTCGGCGGACTGCGGCGCAGATTCGGGAGTCTGACTTACCCGGAAGGGAGGCACACGATGGTTCTACATCTCTCCTGGGTCGATTTCCTGATCATTGCTCTGTATTTCGTCTTCGTGATCGGGATCGGCGTGTACCTGAAGCGTTTCGCTGGCACTGGCGAGGATTTCTTCCTGGCAGGGCGGAGGAACAATGCCTGGGTGGCTGGCCTGGCTTTCCTGAGCGCCAACATGGGTGCGCTCGAGCTCATGGGCATGACCGGCAACACCTTCGAGTACGGCATGTTCGTGGCTCATTTTTACTGGATTGGCGCCATCCCGGCCATGCTCTTCCTGGCCGTGTACATGATGCCCTTCTACTACAGCAGCAAGATCCACTCGGTGCCGGGCTACCTGAAGTTGCGTTTCGACGAGAAGACGCGCGTCCTGAACGCGATCGCCTTCGCCATCATGACGTTGCTCGTCTCCGGCATCAACCTGTACGCGATGGCTCTCGTGCTGCGGACGTTCCTGGGTTGGAACTGGGACGCCTGCATGTGGGCCTCGGCGCTGACGGTGGCAACGTACGTCGCCCTCGGCGGGCTGATGTCGGCCATCTTTACCGAGATTGTGCAGTTCTTCCTGATCTGGTTTGGATTGGTGCTCGCGTCGATCCTCGGCATCGTGGAGGTGGGCGGCTGGAACGAGATCTTCAGCAGGCTCCCCGAAACGATGCGCCACCTGTGGGCCACTTCTGCGGATCCCTCGCTGAACGGGATGCACGTCACCTGGATGGGGATCGTACTTGGGCTCGGATTCGTACTGAGCTTCGGCTACTGGACCACGGACTTCCTGGTCGTGCAGCGGGCGTTCTCGGCCAACAATCTGCGCTCAGCCAGAATGACGCCCATCATCGCGTCGTTCTTCAAGATGGCTCTGCCATTCATCGTGGTCATGGGCGGGCTGATCGCCTGGGTTCTGGCGCACGATCCGAGGGCCGGCTTCCACCTGCTGGAGGAGGGCGGGCAAATCCGTTACGATTCGGCCCTGCCCATGCTCATCGCCCGTTACTACCCGCAGGGACTGATCGGACTTGGCGTCACAGCCCTGCTGGCCGGTTTCATGGCTGGGCAGGCGGGCAACATCAGTGCTTTCAACACGGTGTGGACCTACGACATTTACAAGTCGGTGATAAACCGGACCGCTTCGGACAGTCACTACGTGTGGATGGGGCGCGTCGCCACGATCGCGGGAATTCTGGTCAGCGTGGTCACAGCCTACTGGGCAAAATCCTTTCCCAGCATCATGGACTACATGCAGGCCATCTTTTCGTGGGTCAACGCACCGCTTTTCGCGACCATGTTGCTGGGCATGTTCGTTGTGTGGATTACCCCAGCCGGCGCTTTCTGGGGCCTTCTGGCCGGCATGTTATCCTCGTTCTCGCTGTTCATCGCGGTGAAGTTCGGCTGGATTGCCCAGAACGCGATCACGCTTTCTGGCGTGGCGAGCCCGATGGCGGCCAACTTCTGGCGCGCCTGGTGGGCCTGGCTGATTACCTTTGGCGTTACGATCATCGTGAGCCTGTTCACGGAAAAGAAGCCGCGGGAGGAGCTTGTGGGTCTGGTGAAGGGTCTTACCCCAATTGAAAAGGACGAGGGCGCCAAGTTCTACCAGCGGCCCGGTGTGATGGCAGTGATTTCGTTGATCGTCATGGTGATTTTGAACATCATCTTCTGGTAAACGGCAAATTACTCGAAGGAGCACGATCGATGTCCGAGCGCAAGATGCTCTCGATCTGGTTTTTCGTGGGGCTCATGTTGACGGTGATTGGCGTAATCGTCTTCAGCACAGGGATTTACTACTTGCTTGGATCGCCTCCACCAACTGTTCTTGGCGAGTTGAACCCCAATCTCTGGTGGGGTGCTCTGATGATCGCCGCCGGTCTACTCTTTCTGGTGCCGAGCTGGCTTCACTACAAGCGCGAGTCCGAGTAGCGCCGCTGGGAACGCTTGGTTTCGCCCCTCGGTGCTACCGTTCTGCGCCCAGAAGGGTGGCCCGGCTTGTCGCTCGTCTCGGCAAGGTGAAATGGGGCGGGGTCCACCAGCGGAGCAAGGGAGGCAGGTTTGCGTTACAGCGACGGCTGTGCGCAGACCATAGCAACACCGGCTCTGACAGCCCCCGATCGCGCTGCCGGTGTGAATCCGGGTGTAAATCTGCAAAGACTGTTCTAAGGCCCGTTTCGACGGGCCTTTTTCGTGT
>JAADFT010000482.1 GCA_013152765.1 Calditrichota bacterium
CAAAATCGGGAGATTTTGCGCTCCAAGCGGTTTTGGAGTGCAACGACTCCGGTCGTTGCATCGGTGCCGCGTTAGCGGCGCCGGGAGACTGGCTGTATTCACGCCGCTGTTGGGTGACCGAGGAAGTCAAGCTGACGAACTTCAGTGGCTGAGGGGGCCACCCTCACGGACTCTACGAGCCCGTAGCAAAATCGGGAGATTTTGCGCTTCGAAGGCCTGGGATCATTTACTAACTCGCTTCCACCGACGATCCCTCACCTCGGCAATCCTACCACATTGATTTCACAGAATTTGCAAATTTCGTCCCTGAGCGCTCGGGTAAAAACACCTTGACAATCTGTGGGGATTGTCTTATTTTTCCCGCGCTTTAAGAGGTAGTTTTTCGCAACTAAACCGATTCCGAATCCGGAAGCGTGACCATGTCGGAACCCTTGCTCTTCGAGCTCAGTTCGCCTGGTCGTACGGGTGTTGCACTCCCCGAGCTCGATGTCCCCGAACAGCCCATCGACAACCTGATCCCAGCGTCTCTGCAGCGCGAGCAGGAACCGGACCTGCCGGAACTCAGCGAGCCGGAAGTAGTGCGCCACTTTGTACGTCTGTCGGCGCTGAACTACCACGTCGACAAAGGCATGTACCCGCTGGGCTCGTGCACCATGAAGTACAACCCGAAGGTGAACGAAGACGCGGCGCGCTTGCCCGGATTCGCGAATTTGCACCCGCTTCAGCCGCAGGGCACGGTTCAGGGCGCGTTGCGGCTGATGGTGGAGCTCGGGCAGTACCTGTGCGAAATCGCCGGACTGGCTGGCATCACGCTACAACCGGCGGCCGGTGCACACGGCGAGCTCACGGGTGTGCTGATGATCCGTGCTTACCACGATGCCCAGGGGCGCCGGCGGCAGAAGGTACTCATCCCAGACTCCGCTCACGGGACCAATCCCGCCAGCGTGACCATTGCTGGCTACCAGGCTGTTCAGGTGCGTTCGAACGAGCACGGACGAATCGATCTCGACGACCTGCGCCAGAAGGTCGACGACGAGGTTGCTGCGCTGATGGTGACCAATCCCAACACGCTTGGGATTTTCGAGGTTGAGATCGACGAGGCGAAGCGCATTCTCGACGACGTCGGGGCGCTGCTCTACATGGACGGCGCCAATCTGAACGCCCTGCTGGGAATCGTCCGGCCGGGAGATCTGGGTTTCGACGTGGTGCATTTCAACCTGCACAAAACGTTTTCGACGCCTCACGGTGGTGGTGGGCCGGGTTCGGGTCCTGTTGGCGTTTCGGAGCGACTTTTGCCGTTCCTGCCGAAACCGAAAGTTGTGGAAAAAGAGGGTAGTTTCGCGCTTGAGTGGGATGTGCCGCAGTCCATCGGCAAGGTCGATGCCTTCTGGGGTCATTTTCTGGTGATGGTGAAGGCGTACACGTACATCCGCATGCTTGGCCCCGACGGACTGCGCAAAGTGAGCGAAGCCGCTGTGATCAATTCCAACTATCTGCTTTCGCGCCTCCAGGACGCCTACGAGCAGCCGTACAGGGAACGGCCGATGCACGAGTTTGTGCTCTCCGGCGATCGCCAGACGAAGTACGGTGTGCGCACGCTCGACATTGCCAAGCGGCTCCTCGACTACGGGTTCCACGCGCCGACGATTTACTTCCCGCTCATCGTGCACGAAGCAATGATGATCGAGCCAACGGAATCCGAGTCGGTGGAAACGCTGGATCAGTTTGCCGAGGCGATGCTGGCCATCGCCAAAGAAGCGGAGGAGAATCCCGAGCTCCTGCGCAATGCTCCCCAAACCACCCCTGTGTCGCGGCTCGACGAGGCGCGAGCTGCCCGTGATCTGAACGTTCGTTACCGGAAAACGTGACGCCTCTACCGCCCCTGCGCCTCACTTTTCCATCGGGCAGACCATCAACTGCGGGACCAGGATGACGACGCCACCAACGGATCAGGACGAGCGGAAGTACAGAATCCTCATTGTCGACGATGTTCCCGTAAACATTCAACTTCTGAAGACGCACCTCGAAGCAATGGGGTACCAGACGCTGTCCGCTGAGGACGGGCTGGAAGCGCTCGAGAAGGCGCGATCCGAGCGGCCAGATCTGATTCTGCTCGACGTGATGATGCCGAAACTGAATGGCTTTGAGGTGTGCCGTACCCTGAAGCAGGACGAACGCACCCAGTTCATCCCCATCATCATGGTGACGGCCCTCAACGACGTGGAGGACCGGATCAAGGGCATCGAGGCCGGGGCGGACGACTTCATCTCCAAGCCTTTCAACAAGCTGGAATTGCTCGCGCGCGTCAAGTCGCTGCTGCGGCTGAAGCAGCTCCACGACGAACTCGAGGAGAAGGTCCAGGAGCTGGAGGAGGCGCGGGAGCAGCTTCAGGAACTGGCGATTACCGACGGGCTGACGGGACTCTACAACTACCGCTTTTTCCGGGAACGCCTTGGGCAGGAAATCGATCGGGCGGAACGGCATAACCTGAATCTGTCGATGGTCATGATGGACATCGACTACTTCAAGAACTACAACGACACGCACGGTCACCCGGCTGGCGACGTGGTTCTGAGCACCATCGCGTCCCTGCTGCGCAACAACGTGCGTAAGATCGACATTCCGGCCCGGTACGGCGGCGAGGAATTTGCCCTGATTCTTCTGGAAACGAATCTGCAAAATGCCGCGAAGGTCGCTGAGAAGTTGCGGCGAGTGGTGGAAGAACACCCGTTCCCGATGGAGGAGACACAACCCGGCGGCAAGTTGACCATTTCCGCTGGTGTGGCGACTTTTCCCGAAGACGCAAGAACCGCAGACGACCTGATTGCTGTAGCCGACCGTCGGCTTTACCGGGCCAAGGAGCTGGGTCGTAATCGCGTCGTGGCGGAGGGCTGAGAGCTGGAGCAGCTGCCCGCGCGGGCTGAGCAGCTTCCCGCGGCGGGGCTTGTCCAGGCAAAAGCGGCTCAGGTGTGCTCGGTCCGGGTGGAGCGGATTTGCTTCGTCAGGTTTGCCGGAGCAAAGTGAGAGC
>JAADFT010000483.1 GCA_013152765.1 Calditrichota bacterium
TGATGCTGCTCGGCCGCCTGGAGATCTACACCGTGCTTGTTCTTTTCAGCAGGGATTTCTGGCGGAAGTAAGGAAACGGACAGGGGAAAGCCTCAGCAGGAGAGGACCAAAACCTCTTTTGCCGCTTCGCTCAGGAGTAGACGGCAAGAATTCGCTTTGGTCCTTCGGCAGCCCGAGTCGTCCTCAACACTGCGGCAACCCACGCGGGATCCCCCCTACAAGAGCGACTTGCCGTCGATCCCCTCCGGAATGCGGCGGCCCATCAGTTCCAGAATGGTCGGAAAAACGTCGGCCGTGCGCGCCGGCCCGGACCCGACAGGGTGGCTGAAAGCCAGTGGTACACACATCTGTTCGCGCAGAAGTGCGCCGTGGGAAGCCTTGTGCTCGGGCCACTCGAAATTGGCGCGAAGGTCGTAGCCCTTCGCCGCGCTGATCACCAGGTCCCCCACTCTGCTGGTTCGAAAGAGCTGAACAATCTGGGCCGGGGCGTCCGGGTAGTCCGTGTCGGCAGTCAGGTGCAGTGCTTCGTCCCAACTGAGACTCTCCGGCATCGGACCGTAACCGAACGGGTCTTCCGCGAGTTGCGTGTAGCGAATGCGACCATCCTTTTCGGCAACGTTCGCAGCGCCCCGGCGGCTCATCACGTGAACGCCGCCCCGGTAGTCGCGGATGGCAAGGATGTCCACCTCCGGGCGCTCCAGGAGACCCAACAACAGGCCGTCGTCCTCGCGGTCAAGATCCTGACGGTACGTGGGAGCATGCCAGCCGCGCGAGTTCTTGAAGTAGACGTTGGCCATGGCGTTGCCGGAGATCATCACCGCAGCACGGGGATTGCGCCGAAAGACACGCGGGTAGTCCAGCGCTTTGAAACCGCGACGGTCCAGAAAATTCACCAGGTCGAAATGCGTGTGCGTTGTCGTGAGCCCGTGGTCGCTGACCAGCACCCACAAGGTGCTTTCCAGCGCTCGCTTCTGAGCCAGCACCTCGGCGGCCTGCCCAACCAGGTGGTCGGCCCAGACGTAGCTCCGAATGACACGCGTCTCGAAAGGGTGTGAGCGGTGGGAAAAGGCGTCGATGGCGGGGAGCACAGCAAAGTAACAGTTGTGACGCAACGACTTGAGCGCACGCAACAGATGCCAGCCTGCAGCACGATCCACCAAGTGCCAGAGCTCGGTGAAGTGAGCCAGCCCGTAGAGCGGCGGTCGCGTGTAACGGGAGACGTTAGCCCGCCTGGGGAGTCCGCGCGTCACGAGATTGAAAATGTTGAGGGGGCGCTCGAAAATCTCGAAAAGTGTGGGGCGAGAGGAATCGAAGTCCCGGTTGAAGTGGGCTGCTTCGTAGCCCATGTAGCTTCGGCGCCAGCCCGGCTTACCTGAACCCAAACGTTGTTTGTCCAGCCAGCGAATTCCGGGAACTCCAACCGTGCCTGCGTAACAGCCAGTCAGGAACGGCAGATACGCGGGGCCTGTGGTGGAAGGGAAGGTAGTCACCCCTTCGAGCAAAGAACCGCGAGCGACCACGTGTTCCTGGATGTTCGGCAGAAGCCCCTCGCGCAGCAAACGGCGAAAAACGTCCAGTCTGGCCCCGTCCAGCAGCAAAATGATGCAACGTTCGTAGGTCTTGTGAGGCACACCTCCTCCCTGACACCAAGAGCCGCAGGTTGCTGGTCATCCGTCTGTTCCCCCGGCCTTTCGAACACCCCACACGAGCCTCACAAAAAGCGCGCAGACACCTCGCCGGCGAAGTTAACCTTTGTGCGGTCGTGAACGCCGGTAGCTGCGCCACGAGGAGTAGCCAGCCAGAACCGCCATTCCGACCAGAAATGCAACCAGAACGGGCGTCGGCACCCTGTAGGCTTTCCCGATGGCCGCGAGCACGTAGTAGCGCGGCGTTCGCCCTGTGCAAACCGCCGCCACGTAGCGGGCCTCCGCGTACCCGGCCGAAATCGCCAGGAACTTGAACGGCGAGTAAGGCAATGGCAGGAAGCCTGCAAGTGCAACCGTCAGAAATGGTGCCTTGCAAAAAGCGCTGTGAGCCACCCGGTAGAGTTCACTACCCTGGTAGAGACGCGCTGCTCGCGGTGCGTGGAGAATGCGGTTGAACAGCCGGTAGTCCAGGATGGCTGCCACGAGCGTCGCTGCACCACCGACAGCAGCCACAAGCAAAGGAGGCATGATCTTTCCGAAGTAGATCATGCCAGGCTCGTGCGGCACAAGCGCAACGAACAGGTTTCCGATGAAGCTGTAACCGAAGAGGTAGGCAATTTCCGGCCGGTGCAGCGCGACCACAAGGACAGCAGTCGCAACCAGCAAGCCGGCACCGATCGCCAGCTCCGCCGTCGAAAACAGACGGTTCCCTTGCGCTCCCCGTGCCCCAGGGAACACCACTTCCACCGGTTCGCTCGCTGTTCTGTCCACGCTTTGCAACGACATCTACTCCTGGCTTTGGACGCGCCGTGCGGCTCTCCCACTCCTCGATTAAGGTCTGGAGGGCAAACGTACAAAACCGGTTCCAAAAAAGCAAGCGAGGGCGTAGAAGAGAGCCCCAGGAGCTAGCGAGCCGCCTGGGCTGTCCCGGACGGAGAGAAGAGCAGAGGGCTACCGCACCCGCAGAGCTCCCGAATCCGTTCGGATGCCCAAGAGTGAACAGCTAACAACGGGGTTCCCCCTTCAAACGCAACCGGCACTGGTTAGTTTTCCTCAGAGGACTTCTGTCTGAGTTAGCCGAGGATTTCAGTCCACGGCGGGCCCGCCTGGCGAGCAGATCGGCAGGCTGCTTGAGGAATTCACCCCCTGACGGGGGCCTGTGGAGGTGCACACTGTGCCCGGCGTCTTTCCGCTGTTGTGGAGTCGCTCACCACTGGCGGGGCGGAACACCGCCAAGCAACGACGGGAGTCGTTGCGCTCCAAAGCACGAGCGGGTTTGGGCCAACCCCGTTCGGTACCACTTTTTCAGGCCGAACCCACCTCGGTGGGTTTTCATCTGAAATAGCCCCGGAATTGATTCCGGGGCAGAGCGAGGTAAAC
>JAADFT010000484.1 GCA_013152765.1 Calditrichota bacterium
GGAGTCGCTTCCTTTTTCCTGCCAGCAATTGGGGGGCTTTTTTCCCAACATTACATTTGACACGGTCACACAAAATTGCTTACATTCACGCGGTTTTCGATTTCACAAAGTGAGAGCCAGGGGGTGGGATTCGTCGGGATTTGAGCGGTTCCATTTCAAAATGCGAGGCGAGGGACCGATGTTAGACAAACTCTACCGGACGAACGTGCAGTACACCACAGCGCAGCTTGCGGGGCTGGTGGTCCTCCGGGTGCTGATCGGTTGGCATTTTCTGTACGAAGGCATTGCCAAGCTTCTGAACCCCTACTGGACCTCTGCTTCCTACCTCCTGGAGTCCAAAGGACCTTTTGCTGGCTTTTTTCACTACCTTGCCAACCACCCGAGCGTCCTGAACGTGGTCGATCCAGTCAACATCTGGGCACTGATCCTGATCGGCCTGGCGTTGTTGTGCGGGTGCCTTTCTCAACTGGCGAGCATCGGCGGCATGATCCTTCTCCTCCTCTACTACCTCTGCACTCCACCCTTCATTGGTTACGACTACAGCATCCCGATGGAAGGGAGCTACCTGATCGTCAACAAGGTGCTGATCGAGCTGGCAGCCCTGTTCGTCCTGACGACTTTTCCCACCAGCCAGCTCATCGGCCTCGACCGTCTCATTTTTGGAAAACAGGTTAGCCAGGGAGAGAGCTAAGATGGCGGACAACCAGAACGCGTCCACGCAAAAAAACGAGGGGAACAGCAACAAGCGCTTCGACCGGCGGGATTTTCTCAAATCGCTGGCCACGATTCCGGTGCTGGGGGCGTTCGCCTACAGTGTGCTAAAGAAGGTAGACGCGGAGCGATCCAAAAAGCAAAAGCTCCTCTCCAGGCTCGGACTGACGAACGAAGCGCCGGCTGTCCTGCCGAAGACCACTTTTCGCAAGAAGGGTGAGCTGATCCGCCTTGGGATCATCGGCTACGGTGGGCGCGGGCACGCTCTTTTGCGAGCTGCTGGTTTTGCCACTCCGGAGTGGACCAGTCGCGAGTCGAAGGAAGCGCGTCGGCAAATCGAAGCGTTTCTGGGCCAGGAGGACCTGAACGTGGTTGTCACCGGTGTGTGCGACCTTTTCGACGTGCGGGCCGAGGAGGCCATCGCCGCTTCCCACAACGACGTGCGGCCCGGCGGCGGTTCCGGCGGTTTGCAGCCTGCCAAACGCTACCGCCACTACCAGGATCTGCTGGCCTCGGACGACGTGGACGCAGTCATCATCGCGACACCGGATCACTGGCATGCCCGGATCATCATCGACGCGGCGAAGGCGGGTAAACACGTGTACTCGGAAAAGGCCATGACCCGGACCGAGGAGGAAGTTTACCAGGTGGTAGACGCGGTGAAACGGGCTGGCATCGTGTTCCAGCTCGGGCACCAGAATCGTCAGCAAGACAGTTACAAGAAGGCCCGCGAGATCGTCGCGCGGGGCATCCTGGGACCAATCACGCTCGTTCAGACCACAACTAACCGAAACACACCCGAGGGTGCCTGGGTTTACAAAATCCACGAAAAGGCCAGTCCGGAGACGATCGACTGGGAACAGTTTCAGGAACCGGCGCCGCACAAGGTGCCGTTCAGCAAGGAACGCTTTTTCCGCTGGCGCTGCTGGTACGACTACGGCACGGGCCTGGCCGGGGACCTGCTCTCCCACGAGTACGACGCCGTGAATCAGATCCTGGATCTGGGCATCCCGCACTCCGCCGTGGCCTCCGGCGGCATCTACTTTTACAAAGACGGCCGCGACGTGCCGGACGTTTTCCAGGTTGTCTACGAGTACCCGGATCGCGACCTGACTCTGATCTACAGCGCCACCCTGGCCAGCGCGAAAGGAAGGCCCAAGATGATCATGGGCCACGACGCCACGATGATCGTCGGTCGGGATCTGGTGGTGGATGTCGACCCGTTCTCCACCCAGTTCAAGAAGGATATCGAAAGCGGGCTGATCGACACCTCCCTGCCGCTCTTCTCGTACCAGCCGGGTTTGAAGGAGCTGGACGTTGTTACCTCTGCCAGCCAGAAGTACTTCGCCAGCCGGGGGCTGATGTACACCTTCCGCGGTGGCAAGCTGGTGGACGTGACGCATTTGCACATGGCTGAGTGGCTGAACTGCATCCGGAACGGGTGCCAGCCCAGCTGCAACATCGACCGCGGTTTCGAAGAAGCCATCACCTGCCACATGGCCACCCGTTCGTACCTAGAGGGCCGCAAGGTGTACTGGGATCCTGCGAAACGGAGGATTGTGTAAGAGCGGGTGCTTCTGAGAATCCAGTTTCGAGATCGCCGAGGGCACGATCCGCTATCCTGGTCAATCGTACGCAGGACTTCGGTTGGGCGAACTTTGTCGAGCTTTCAGCGTGTGAAGATTAGAGAAAATTGTGTTGTCATTCAATCACACATCAGGAGCTGATTCGGATGGAAGTTGTCACTTTGTCGCGGAAGTTTCAAATCGTGATCCCAAGCCGGATTCGCAAGAAACTGGCGCTCAAACCCGGACAAAAGGTGCGAGTTCTTTTGTACAACAACCGAATCGAACTCATCCCTGTACGGCCAATCGACCAGGCTCGTGGGTTTTTGAAAGGGATTGATACAACAATCGAGCGTGAGAATGACCGTCTATGACCCCGAACGTCGTTGATTCCTGTGGTTGGTTAGAGTATTTTGCAGACGGTCCTAATGCAGGATTTTTCGAGGAACCCATACGAAACATGCAGGCGCTGATTGTACCCACTTTGAGCCTGTATGAGGTTTTTAAGCGGGTTCTGCAACAGGCTGGCGAAGCTGAAGCCCTACAAGCGGTAGCCCTAATGATGGAAGGAGTCGTTGTAGACCTGAATGCGGAATTGGCCATAGAAGCAGCTCGAACTTCCGTGAAAGAAAACTTGCCAATGGCAGATAGCATCATGTTGGCTACCGCAAGGGCGCATGGAGCCCTTCTATGGACGCAAGATTCGCATTTCGAGGGAAAAACTGGCGTTCGCTACGTTCCGAAG
>JAADFT010000485.1 GCA_013152765.1 Calditrichota bacterium
GCTAGCACCGTAGGAACCCGGGTTACCCCGGGCCCCCGGTACAGATCCCGGCGTGCGGCACTACCGCACCGGGCTCCTGCCTTGGGTTCTGGCGACGAAGCGCACGGATGGATAGGGGTGACAGATTCGGGCCAGCGGTAGCCAACGATCGATGAGTCGACGTATGCGTTCCCATCGAATGCGGGTGCGTTCACTTCGTCGCTCCAGCACCTGCTTCCAGATCCGGCCCATCGCGAAGCGGAACGCCGCAATGGCCTTGCTGTTCGTCGGCACGCCGTAGTAGGCAACGTGACCCCGGAGCACCGCCCCGAGGTACTTGCCCATCTTTGGGACCGACCAGTTCAGGTTTCGCCACAGATGCCGATGAAGCGCCTGCAGCTTGGCCTGAAACCTCTTGCGCGAGGTCTTGCGCAGGAGCATCGCCCTGCCCCGCCGGCTATGACCGTAGATATGGGTAAACCCGAGAAACTCGAAAGTCCCGGACTTTCCCTCCCCACGACGCCGTCGGTTCGTTGAAGCGAAGCGGCCGAACTCGAGCAACCGGGTCTTGTCTGGGTGCAACTCCAACGCGAACGCTGCGAGTCGCTCCCGCAGTTCCGCGAGGAACCGCTTGCCTTCGTCCCGATGCTCAAAGCCCACGACAAAGTCGTCGGCGAAACGCACGATGATCACCTCTCCGTACGCCTGCGTCTTTCTCCATCGATGGGCCCACGAGTCGAGCACGTAGTGAAGGTAGATATTGGCCAGCAGGGGGCTAATGCTGCCCCCCTGGACCGTTCCTGCCTCCGACTGTACGAGCTCGCCCTCTTCCAGCACACCAGCCTTCAGCCACTTGCGTAGCAGCCGGATGATGCGCTGGTCCCCGATGCGGTGCTCGACGAATTTCACCAGCCATCTGTGGTCAAGGGTATCGAAGAAACCCCGGATGTCTGCGTCGAGCACCCACTTCACGTTCTTCTCGTGCAGCCCCACCGCGAGTGCATCCAGCGCTTGGTGCTGGTTACGTCCCGGCCGAAACCCGTACGAGAATCCGAGAAAATCCTGCTCGTAGACCGCGTTCATCACCTCCGCCACGGCGCGCTGAACGATCTTGTCCTCCAGCGTCGGTACCCCGAGAGGCCGCTGGCCTCCGTCTGCCTTGGTGATGTACGCCCTCCGAACCGGGCTTGCTCGATACGCCCCTCGTCGAAGTCGCCCGGAGAGGTCGCGGAGATTCTCCTCCAGTCGCTCGCCGTACGCCTTCCACGTCACCCGATCTACGCCCGCCGCGGCATCCTTGCGCGTACCCTGATAGGCAGCCCGCAACCGTCCGACGTCATAGACATGGTGTAGGAGCGCCGTGAAGCGCTGCTTGCTATCCCTTCGTGCAGCGTCTCGCACCCGGTCGAGTCCATTTGTCACGCTTCCCCGGCCCTGTGTCCGGCGCGTGTCGGTCCCGCTCGGGTTCCCCTTGGCCAGCCCCCTTTCCTCCATCGCCTCCGCCTCCCGAGCCGTGGCCCGGTCCTTGTTCGACGACTTCACCGGTACTACGGAGCTGTCTGACTTCTCATGACCGTTCATCTTGGGCTCATGTCCTTGGACGTCCCCTTGCGCACCGCGGCACCCTCTGCCGTGGTGAGTCCTGAGATCTCCCAGTTTCCGGGAGGACGGTTCCGTACATGCTCGGGTTCCTAGACCGCGCGGGGTTCGTCGACGCCTTGCGCTGTGCGGCGCCTCGATGTTGCCTTCCGCGTACTGCTACCGCGTCGGCACCCCGGAGTTCACGTTTTCGCGGCTCGATAGCCCTGCCTATACGTGCCCCTACCGACGCTTGGGACCCGTCCTCACGGACGAACCCCCACGGCTCGGGGTCGAGATGGTGCGCTACTCCTTCCTCGTGCGGCTCTTTCATCCGCTCCGTCTTCCCAGCTTGTCCTGGCGCATCAGCAGCCCGTGGTGAAACCCAGTGCTGCTCCTCGCGACGTATTTTTTGTCGCTGGGCAGGAGCCGAAACGCAGCTGTACTGGGCGTCTCATGATTGATCACAAATGCCCGCGTTTGCCGCAGCCAGGTAGCCGCGTTCCAAGGTCAGCAGTTCCTCGAACCCAAGTCCGAGTGTTCGCCAGCCTGGTCGACCGTTGCGATCGAGGAAACCACCCAGTCGTGCGACAGCCAGGAATGCATCGTGAACCGTTGCGTCCGTTCGAATCGGCTTGCTGGGGACGCGGCGGAGAATCTCGAGCTGTGTCGGAGTGAGGACGTCGGATGCAGGTCGACTCGGCTCCTCTCGGCTGAGGCTTCTCATTCGCAAGAGCCGCCAGGCGATCGGGCTGAGAACAGCGAGAGCGTTGAGCAGGGCGTGGAGGCTCTCGAGTTGCCGCTTCTCAAATCCGCAGCCGGTTTTCAGCGCCTTGAAGAACTCCTCGATCAGCCATCGAGCCCGATAGATATCCACGACCTCTTCGATCTTCTCCTGAGTAGAGATGTCGAGAGTCGTCAGTAGGATCCAGTCCACAGGTTGCTGCCCGTCGGGCGGGGAAGGCTCTCGTACCCTAACGACATTGAGCGTCAGCGTTTTGCTCAGCTTCGGTCCGGCCGCAACCGTGCGTGCGAACGTGATCTCGCAAGCCGCAACTTGAAGAGTGGCGTCTCGCTTGTCACGCGGGGGATGGATCTTGCTCGGCTTGCGTGTTCCCCCTTTCGTGGCCTTTCTGCCCCCCCTGCGCGATAGTTTCACCGTACGCGAAACCGTATATTCGAGTTCATCGAGCCGCTCTCGCAAATGGGATGGGCCCTCCTCGACGATGCATCGGTCGTGCGACGACCGAATCACGAAGTCGCTTTCGCGGCTCTTCAGCGCGTGAAGAGTTTCGTACGTGTCACCTTCGCGGTCCATGACATGGACCGCCGTCGTTTTCCCCATGAGCGCGTGTTCGGAAGACTTCGCCGCATTCGCCCAACGTAGCGATTCTCGTTGAGTATCCTCGCGTTGCTTCTTGGGAGAAAGCTTCCCTCGACGACCAGTGCGAACCCAAGACTGAAACGAGTCCCAGCGGGTCTCGAGTTTTCCCTGGGGCGACAGCCAAGGAGAAATGTCCGTAGAAGCCGCGTGCATCCCCCCCTCCGGCCAGAACACCGAGTCCATTTCGCTCGCCGTCACCGCTAAATCGGAACTCGCTGGTATCGTGGAGAACAAGCACACGGCCATACTTCGCCCCTCTGTTCGCGCTGGCGGCAAAGTGAGGCGCGAGGATTCCAGCAGGCGTCACCGAGTCGTTGTTCAAGAACCGGTACGTCCCCTCCAGCTCAGCAGCGGACTTTGCCATCTTCGGAAAACTCGAATCCGGCGTGCGATCGGCCGCCTCCGCAACCTGCTGCAAACGCCGGGACAGCCTTGCGTCGCCGAACCACGCCGCCTCGAACTCATCTCGCACCGACGGAATTCGCTCAGAGTCCAAATTGATCAACGACTTGCCCACGAGGCTCAGTGGATCATATTCACCGATCCGCGTCCACAGCGCCAACATCTGTAGGATCATGAGACTGGGCGTACTGCAAGTTTTGGCGACGCCGCCAGCGACAAAAAGGACGAGTGAGGGGCGGCGCTGGGTTTCACCACGGGTTGCTAGCGCCCGCCAGAAGTCCGTTGCTCCTCGCGACGTATTTTTTGTCGCTGGGTAGGAGCCGAAACGCCGCTGTACTGGGCGTCTCATGATCCTACAGATGTTGGCGCTGTGGACGCG
>JAADFT010000486.1 GCA_013152765.1 Calditrichota bacterium
AAAATCAGAACAACGACGACGCCAACATTTTTCTTGCTACGCACGCCTATCTACCTCCTTTGAACGTGAACACCGCTCCCCCGTGTTCAGCTTCGTCTGTGCAACCACACTACTGGGCAACCGCCGTGCCAGATGTTGATTTTCTGGATCAACCAGCGAACTACGGCTTTGTTCCACTCAGGCTGTGCAATTTCAGACTCTTCGACCCAGCCTCGGCCTCTCAAGTAGAGGCCACCGAACCCGCGTCGGCTCAAGCCAACTTCAGCCCCTCACTGCACTGTAGACGCAACCCCGGCACAACGATTCCTGTACGCTCACCGGTTCCTGCGCCGCCCAACGCCAGAACTTTCGCCGTTCCCTATTTCAGCCCCTTCGGGGCGTCAGCATTGGCGCGACTTTTTGCCAGACTTCCTGGCTGATTTCGTCTGCCGGTCGCAACCCGTCCACAACAACAACGCGCGCGGCTTCGCTGCGAGCCAGCTTCAAGTAGCCCTTCCGCACACGCTCCTGGAACTGGCGATCTTCGCTCTCCAGCCTGTCCCGCTCACCGCCGAGCCTGTGCAAGCGACGGGCTCCTTCCTCCACGGGCACGTCAATGAAAAATGTGAGATCGGGCCTGAGGCCCAGCGAACCCAGCTCGTTGGCCTTGCTGATCAGCGCAAGATCAATTCCTCGACCGTAACCCTGGTAGGCCGTGGTCGAATCGAAGAAACGGTCGGAAACCACAATCTTGCCCGCACCCAGAGCTGGCTGGATCTGTTCCGCCACCAACTGAGCCCGGGCCGCTTCGTACAGCAAAAGCTCCGTCACCGGAGCCATCTCGCGAAGCTGACGATCCAGCAGCAATTCTCGAATCCGCTCGGAAATCCGTGTGCCACCCGGGTCCCGCACAAACACGACTTCGTACCCTGCATCCTCAAGGCGTCGACACAGCAACTCAGCCTGGGTGGTTTTGCCGCAACCGTCGATTCCCTCGAACGTGATGAAAAGCCCGCGCGGCATGATGCGCTCAAATGTCGATGAATTTCCAGTGCCCACCGCGGAACCGCCAGATGTTCAGCGCCAGACGCGCGAACTCACCCACCGTGTGCACCGACCAGATGCCCAGCAACCCGGCTCCGAGAATGAAGGTGACCAGCCAGCCTAAACCAACCTCGAAAATCGCCGAACTGATCACCGCCAGCCACATCAGCCAGCGCAGGTCGCCAGCGCCACGCAGGTGCCCCATGATGACCCCACCCATGGCCTTCGGGATCTGCACAACAGCAAAGACGTACAGAACCCGCGCACCGAGGGAAACGACCTGGTGGTCGGAGGTCACGAAAAGGCGAACAATCTCGTCCGAAAACAGGACAAGCGCGGCCACGATGGCCGTCACAAACACACCCACCACGGCGTTGGCCGTGTGCGCCGTTCTCTCCGCGAGCTGGCGGTCAGATGCCCCGAGGTTCTGGCCCATCAGCGTCATGGCCCCAACCCCGAAGCCCAGGTAAATCATGCTAAGCACGCCCTGAATTCGCAGCAGCACACCGTGCGCCGCCAGCGCCGTAACGCCCAGCATGGCCGCGTAGCTCATCATGATGAACTGCGCGACGGCCCAAACGAGCTGTTCCACCGTGGTCGGGAAGCCGGCGTTGAAAAGCCGGCGCAAACTGTGCCAGTTGGGCGTGGTCAGCTCGCGGAAAGAGAGGAAAATCCGGCTCTTGTGCGAACGCAGCAGCACAAACGTGGCTACAAAGCCGACGCTGTGCGAAATGCCGACGGCTAAAGCCGCCCCGCGCACTTCCAGACGCGGGAAACCGAACAGGCCAAAGATCAGCAGCGGCGCCAGCAACAGGTTCAGGCCGTTGATCAGCACGTTGATGATCATCGAGTAGTGGGTGTCGCCCGAGCCCCGGACGATACCCACCGCGATGAAATTCAGAATGATGAACGGCCCAAACAGAGCAACCGTGCGCAGGTAGGTGACTCCTGCCGCACGAGCTGCCTCCGTGCCCTCGTGCCGAATCAGCTGGAAAAGGTAGACGGCGCCGCCGTACCAGATGGCCGAAAAAAGCACCGCCACGATGACGCCGATCATCAGGGACTGGCCGAGGATGTGGTTCGCTTCCCAATCCTCGCCAGCCCCCACGTGGCGCGAAATGATCAAAGAACTGCCAACCACAAAGGTCAGGATGACCGTGAAGAACAGGATCACGATCTGGATGGCCATGGCGACGCCGGCGAAGTCGGCCGCGCTGAGCTTGCCGATCAGGATGGCCTCGATCGTCCACATGATCGTCTGGGACGACAGGTCCACCACCGCCGGCAGGGAGGTTTTCAGGATGTTCTTCAGAGGCGACGCTGCGACGTAACGCCGCACCGGTCGGGCTGTCGTCACCTCAGCATCCCGTTCAACCTTGCTCACACGCAGCCCAGTTCACTTTCTTCACCGTCCCGCCAGGAACGCGCCAGCACACCAGACTAAGAATGCGCGTTCTCAATCGTAGTATTCCAGGCCCAGATGCGTGATCAGCTCCTCGCCGCGCAGGTAACGCAGCGTGTTTTTGAGCTTCATGAGCTGGATGAACAGGTCGTGCTCGGGGTAGAGACCCGGGGCCGTCATCGGCGACTTGAAGTAGAACGACAGCCACTCCTGAATGCCGTGCATGCCCGCGCGCTGGGCCAGATCCATGAACAGAGCCAGGTCGAGCACCACCGGCGCGGCCAGGATCGAGTCGCGGCAGAGGAAGTCGATCTTGATCTGCATCGGGTAGCCGAGCCAGCCGAAAATGTCCAGGTTGTCCCAGCCTTCCTTGTTGTCGCCGCGCGGCGGGTAGTAGTTGATGCGCACCTTGTGGTAGTAGCCCTGGTACAGATCCGGGTACAGGTCGGGCTGCAAAATGTAGTCCAGCACGCCCAGCTTACTCACTTCCTTGGTCTTCTCGGCTTCCGGGTCATCCAGGACCTCGCCGTCGCGGTTGCCGAGAATGTTGGTCGAGAACCAGCCCTCAAGACCCAGCAAGCGAGCCTTCAA
>JAADFT010000487.1 GCA_013152765.1 Calditrichota bacterium
TTCGCCGCGCCGTACACGCCCCGTTTTGCCGGGCCCGACCATCACCGACCCGTAGCGATTGAAAAGCTCTACCAGCCCCTGGATGCCGATCACCGTGAAAGTGCCGTCCCGATCCACCATGCCGTAGAACTCCGTGCCTTTGACCGCGGCTACGCCAGAGGGGGTTTCCACTCTGAAGTCGGTTTGGCCCTTCGTAACCTTAGCCCAGAGCTGGCCCACTTCCATGAAAATGCGTTTGGAGACCGATTTCTTCTCACGCTTGGCCCGGATGGTCACGTCCGAATTGGCCCGTACCTTGAGCATGCTTTTGTCGTCTGTGAACACCAGCGCCACCAGGCCGTCTTCGCCCGTGCGAACGAGGTCGCCGGAATCCAGGCGTTTGCCGCGCTTGGCCTGCTCCCACTTCTTCGTAATGGCTTTGCGAACCTTCGCGTCACCCTTGGATTTCAGCACCAGCGCCACATCGCGGTCCACGGCGGCGTAGGCCAGGCCAACCAGCAACGCAAGGAGCGCCGCGGTCCACCCAAGCCAGCTTCGTTTCGCGATTTTCCCGTTCCTCATCTCCCGTCCTCCTATTCCACCGTGACCGAAACCACGCGCAGACGTCCGCTCAGGAATTCACGCATCAACCGGCGCAGCTCCTCGGGTCGAATGGGTTCCCCGTTCCGCATCACGACGCCAGTTGGCGAGAATCCCTCCAGTGGCCCTCCCTGTCCAAACAGGCCGCTGAACTGGCCTCCTGGCAGGATGTTCTGCAAGAAAGTGTTGGTCTGAGCGGCCACAAAGTCGGTTTGTCCCGGCGTCATGCGCGCCACCTTGAACGCCCAGATGGTGCTGCTCATCTCGAGCGGGTGCGTGGGATCCGAGGAGGTCGGGATGAGCGCCACGACGCGCCAGTAGTACGTGCTGTCTTCCAGAAGCGGAAGCACGCCGGACGTGGGGTACTGGTAGAAAGGCCCGGGCTGAATCTCTGTTCCCGGCGGCAGATCGGTGGGTTCGGGTTCTCCTCTGCGGCGAACGTAGATGGTCTTCTGCAACCGTACGTTGTTGGCGATCGCCGCTTCCGGTGTTTCGCCAGGCGCGCCCGAACGCTCGGCCACGATCAGGCGAAACAGGTTCGCGTCCGATTCCCAGCGGAAAAGAGGGTACTTCGTCTGAACTTCGGGGATTTCGCTGCTGGAAGCTGGTGCACCGGGAGCCAGCAAATCGAGCGTGCTCGGATTTCGGATTACAACCCGAATTTGCTTGTTGCTCTGGCCGCCCACGGTCAGGTCCGTCAGGTCGAACGAGAAGATGTACACGCCGGCAGGCAACTTGCCAGTCCGCATCACTTTCTGAATGATCTCGTGCGCCGCTTCGGTGATCTGGTAGCCCTCCAGCCGAAGGTCGCCACGCAGAGAAAGCAGATTCCGATTCGTGATCCGCCGGACTCCCGGTTCCAGAGCAAACGGTCTCGATGTTCCTTCGGCCAGCACAGTGCCATCGCCTTTCAGGATCTGCAGCCGTACGGTGACCTGGTGCGTGTCCACATCTGCGTTGCGCAGGTCTACCCAGAAGATCGGTGGTGCGTCGGGGTTACTCGTCAGTCCAAGATCGCCAACGAAGAACACCTGGATCTGCTCGTTGTAAAGCCCCGCGTCAATTTCCGCCGCAGGTTGCGCGCCGACCGTCTGAAACAGGCCAAGCGTCAGCACAGCTGCGGCTGCCCACCCCAAAGCCTTTGCGAGCTTGCCCACTGTTCGCACCTCCTCCATGCCTTTTGCGTTCACAACCTGCCTTCCGTTTGCAAACAGCTTGCCAACGGAAGACGCCTCAATCTAAGCACCTCAGACGAATGATGCCAGTTATTTTATGGCAATTGCGGTCAAGTGTCGCGAAATCGAACACTCCTCGCTGAGAGCGACCAATTTTCAGCAGCCTGACTTGCCTGACCGTTTGTAGGGCACCGAGCCCCTGGAGCTCGGCGGTTCTTCAGCACCGTACGCAGTCTTTGAGCCTTTCAACACAGTTTACGCGTTGTCAGCAGAAAAAGCTGAGGATCAAAAGGCAGCGCGTGACCTGGCGCAAGCGAAAGGTGTGAGCGGAGTCGCTTTCGGGGGAGAGGAGTTGCGAACGAACTGCAGGGCTCGAAACCAGTGGCTCGAAGTATTTAGCCCGACCGCACATGCGGCCTTATTCAGCACCGCACCGCACAGACACACGGCTGGAAACGTGTGGGAACGGTCTCTGCGTATTTGTGCTTTGTCCGAACATTTAATCTCCTTTCGCGCACGCTAAAAGGACATCGGGCAACTCAGGATTGTTACACAAAAATAACTACTTTTCGCTTGACAAAGCTGTTTTTTCTGTGCAAGCTGATCAGGTCATTCTGGTATGACACTCTTTCCAGAGCTAACTGTTGAGTCGCGTCCCTCGTCACGGCGCGGACCAGCGCTGTGGTCCTAAGTGGGAAACGCCAACTCTGCACCTACCTTAGCTGATCCCAATTTTACCGCGAGCATTGCAGCTGCCTGCTCGTGAATGCTCCTTACCTTCACATCTGACCCGGTACCGTCCCCCTCAGCGACTGTGCGTTCCCCTGGCCGATTTCTTTCTCAGAACCCTGCATATTCAAGACTAACCCCAACGAGACTAAAAGCGAGGCGGCGTAGCCAGATTTGCCTCGGTACAGCATCATTTAGAAGCAAATCCTGGCAGCCATTTCGTGCAGAAGAAGAAACGGATCTGGCGTCAGAACTCGTCGGGAGGTAGACAGCTGTCATAAGTACGGCCGAAACCTCTCACCGCCAGTAGGTTGTCATCTGCCATTGCCCTAAGGCTCTCAACCCGCCTCACCTGGAGTCGGCAGATTTCTGTGGAACGGATACCCGCTCCTTGAAGCTCACCGACAACCAACATTCCATTTTTTAACGACCAGCACTTTAGTTCCCATCTATCTGTTGCCACGCTTTTCGGATCCTATCTCGAAGCTTACCTCAAACGGAGTAATAGCCATGAAAACCTACCTGTC
>JAADFT010000488.1 GCA_013152765.1 Calditrichota bacterium
GCCGCTCTCGTGCTGCGCGAAGATTCTTGTCCACGCGGCCCAGCTTAGTCATGAGAAAGCAAGTACATGGGGCGTAGTTGATCGGCCCTGGTGATGGGTCCCCCGTTACCGGTGAGTAGTAGATCATGCTCTTTTCTTCTGAGGTTCTGTCTGTCTTTTGGATCTGGCGATTGGAATGCCCTTGTACGGCCCTTCTGATTTCTTGTGTGCGATAATTCGTCCCTTGGCGCGGTCGATTTTCACATACCGGCCGGTCTTGGGGTTTCTTACCTGCACGATGTCTTTCTTTTTCGCCATTGTGACGACCTCCTCACATTACCGATCAAATCTACGTAGAATGCCGGGTGAAATCAACCCCAAATGTGAGGTGCAAAAGCCGAGCCACGTCGCTTCATCGGTTCAGCCGATGGCTCTATTCACACCGTCATCCGCTTCACGTGCTCGATGTCCTCGTTTCGGCCAAGGACAAGCAGGACGTCGTCCTCCTGGATGACCATGTCGGGGCGCGGCACCAAGCGCTGACGCTGGCCGTTGGGGCCGGTTGCGCGACTGATCATCAGCACCTCAAGTCCGTAGGCCGCCCTCAGGTTCAATTCACGCAGAGTTTTGCCCCAGAAAGCGGGAGGAGCCGGAATTTCCTCGAGAGCGTACCCCTCGGTGAGCTGAGCACGAGCACCGCGTTCGGCCAGGCGTAAGCTGTCCAGAATACCCTCGGCCATTTCGTGCCGTGCAACAGCCCGGTTGTAAGCGTCCACCACATCTTTGTGCGTGATGACCCCGATCACCCGGCGCGGATCCACGTCGGACACAACGGGCAGTTCCTCGTACTGGGTGTGTGCGAACTGCTGCATCACAAAGTGCAGATCGTCGTCCATCCGCACCGTTTCGAAGTCGCTGGTTGCCAGGTCCGCCGCGGTGACGATGTTCTTGAGCTCCTCGTAGTTCACGAGGGCATGACGGAGTTCGTTCTGGCCGATCACGCCGATCAGTCGCTGGTCGTCGTCGACAACGAACACCGAGCTGTAGGGACTGTCCAACACGTGCTCGAGGAGTTGCGACAACTTGGCACGAGCAGGAACGGTGTTGGTTTCGGGACGGAAGACGTCGCGCACGTGCAGGGAGCGGAGGATGTTGACCTCACGACCGAGCTGAATGAACACGCCGTACTTCTCGAGGTGAAGGTGGTGAGGTGTCGTGCCAATCAGAGCGCGCGCTACGAGGTGACTGATCACAACGCCGGTCATCAACGGCAGGATGAAGGCGTAGTTGTTGGTCATTTCGAACAGAATCAGGATGGCCGCCAGCGGGATGGCGTTCACACCACCGAGCACCGAGCCCATTCCAACAAGGGAGTAAGTGACCGGGTCGAGGTGAATGCCGAGAAGGTTGTTAGAAAGAGTTGCGACAAGGGAACCCAGCATGGCTCCCTGGAAGATGGCGGGCGCAAACACCCCTCCGTAGCCGCCAGACGCCAGAATCAGCGGTACAAACACGAACTTGCCGACGAGAAGCACGGCCATGGTCAGCACGGACAGTTTGCCCACTAAAGCCAAGTTGATCGTGCCGTACCCGATGCCGAAGAGGCCGGGGAAGAAGTAACCCACTACTCCAAGCGCAAGAGCTACTAAGGGGAGTTGCAACCAGCGCGGCACGGGCACTTTGCCCCGCTCGAGCACGCGGTGTGTTTCCCGGTAGAACCACACGAAAGCCGCCGACCAGGCCCCCGCCAGAACACCGAGGATGGCGTAGCCGATGAAGTACAGCGGTTGACCCAGGGCAAACGTGGGTACGAAGAACGGGTGCAGGTTGCCGAGGATGCTTCTGGCCACGACACTGGACGCCACGGAGGCCAGGATCACGGCGCTGAGGGTCGCTGTTTGCAGGTCGTTCATCAGCACGACTTCCAGGGCGAAGAACACCCCTCCGATGGGGGCGTTGAACACCGCGGCGATGGCTGCACCGGCGCCGGCGGCGGTGAAGAGGCGAATCTTACGTTCCGAGAGACGAAGCGTTTGGGTTAGCAGCGAAGCAACGCCTCCGCCGACCTGGGCGGCAGGTCCTTCCGGCCCCACTGTGCCTCCGGAGCCAATCACAAGCACCGGCGCCACGAAGTGAAAGAGCGTGGTTCGTAGGTCGATCCAGCCGCCCTTGCGCACGATGGCCCGGATGACCGCGGCTACGCCTTTTCGCTTGGCCACCCGCGGCGAGCTGAGAGTCAGGAGCTGGACCACAACGGCCCCCAGAACGGGCACCACGATGACGTAGTAGGAGCCCAGGGCGGACAACACCTGGCCCCCAAGACCGAAGAAAACGAACGTCGTGACGTGGATGGCCTTGTGAAGCAAGGCGGCTGCCAGGCCTACGGCGACGCCGACCAGTGCCGAAACGGCTACCAGTGCTCCGTACTCGGAGAGCGGTCCTGTGTGCGCGTGGCCAAATCGTCGCGTTTTCTGGAGAAGAGATTCAACCATGGTTCACCTGGGTTCCTGTTGCTGCGGGATTGCGTTGTCCCGCGGACTTTCGCTGAGCGCGAGGGAACGGAAGCCGCGTGTCAGCAAAGCGTGAGCGCGGTTCCCGTCAGGATCGGTTTCGTCTTCGCTCCGCGTGTCCCCGCAAGCCCGGGCGCCCGAAACGCAGAATCCTTCGACTGGCTACGCCCGGCCCTCGTCGCGAATCCCGTTTTCGGCAGGGGGCCTTTTGAGAAGCAGCACGGACCTCAGCGGTAAGGCAAATCTGCAGTCAGCTACTGTGCTGCTGCTCGCATCATGTCAATGAAGACTCTGTACACGGTGCTGAAATCCGTATCCGTGAACGCCACCGTGAAGGCGCCTGTCCGGTCGGTGCCGCGGATTTTTTCGGCTTTGTCCGCCTGTTCTGTTTTTTGAAATTCGCACACAAGTTCGTAAGGAGCTTCCAGCCTGAAGGGCTGGCGCTGTTGTGCCTCTTTCACAGCTTTGCGGGCGGCCGTCTGCAGTTGTTGAAGCGACTCCTGGAAAGGTAAGCA
>JAADFT010000489.1:0-1053 GCA_013152765.1 Calditrichota bacterium
TTGGTTCCTGAAGTCTCGCCGAGCGCTCGTTGCCAAATCGGGGGGACAGACTGTGTGGGAACGGATGTCCAGCGACGCGAGGCCAGCCCTGCGTTTCCCTGCGCCCCTGCGGTGTCCTGCCCGCCGGGACTCGGAGGGACGCGCTTTTGCGCGTCCGGGTGCGGCGCCACAACGCCGGGAGTAAATCGTTGCCCCTCCGCCTTTGCGGACGGTGGCGTAGGGCGAGCTTTAGCTCGCCAGGGGAAGCGCGTTCTCGCAGATCCGCCCGGGAACTCACCCCCGGGCTACTTCAGATGAAAACCCACCGAGGTGGGTTCGTGTTTTTCGCTCAGATGTTGCCGGACACGCACGGGCCCCGTTCAGGGGGCGAACGTGGGGTTGCAAATCGGCTTTGTGGTGTCGGGTCTCTGTGTGCTCTGAGCCTCTTGTGGTTCTTACGTGTCGCTTGGCGACTCCAGCCCTGCGCCCGGCGCCCCTGCTAAATCGCGTAAGCGTTGCAATTCCCCTCTGGGTTTCCTACCTTTCGCGTGGCAGAAGAAGCCAGAAGTCGCGCAAAACCAGCGAGCTGACATGTACGCAGATGTGGTTTTCCCGTCCCCGCTTGAGCAGACCTTCACGTACTTAGTGCCGGAGGGGATGGTTGAGGACATCCGGGTGGGGCAGCGGGTGCTGGTGCCCTTCGGTCGGCGCCGGATGACGGGCTTTGTGGTTGCGCTCAAGGACGAGAGCGACGTCGAAAAGGTCCGCCCGATCGAGGACATTCTGGAAACGGAGCCCAGCTTCACCCCTGAAATCCTCAGCCTGGCTCGCTGGATGAGCGACTACTACCTGTGCAGCTGGGGCGAGGCCCTGCGCGCTTGCTTGCCCGCCGGACTGGTGTTTCAAACAAAGCTGGTTCTGGAACTCACCGAGAAGGCCACTCCAGAAGCCGTGGCCGAACTCCAGAAGCGCTCGCCCCTTCAAGCCGAGGTCTTGCGTACGATTCTGGAACGCGGTCTACGCTCCGCTGGGGCAGTGGCCAGGCGGATGCGCAGGCAGGGCGTTTACCAGGCC
>JAADFT010000489.1:1120-4120 GCA_013152765.1 Calditrichota bacterium
GAGCGGACCGTGCGCCTTCATCCGGAGCTTCGCAAAGGGGGGCGGGTACAGGAGCTCGTTGCGAAAATTGAAAAACGTGCTCCGAAGCAGGCGGAGATTTTGTCAATTCTCTCGGAGCACAAAGAGCCCTTGGCTGTGCGGACGCTGCTCAGCTACGCGAAAGCGACCCCATCCACGCTGAAGAGCCTCCACAAGAAGCACTGGGTTGTGCTCTCGAAGCGCGCGGTAAGCCGTGACCCTTACGCCCAGCTGGAAATTGTTCCACCGCCCCAGTTCGAGCTCACGGACGAGCAGAAGAGCGTGCTCGCCGAAATCAAACAGGCGATCGATCGCGAGGAGTACACCACTTTCCTCCTGCACGGGGTTACGGGAAGCGGCAAGACGCAGGTCTACATCGAGGCGCTGAAAGAGGCGCTGGCGCGCGGCAAAACGGCGATTGTGCTGGTGCCGGAAATTGCCCTGACGCCCCAAATGGTTCAGCGCTTCCGCTCCCACTTTGGCGACGACATTGCTGTGCTGCACAGCCGTTTGTCGATGGGCGAGCGCTTCGACGCCTGGCGCAGCCTGCGCGAGGGGCGCAAGCGGATTGCCCTCGGCCCGAGGTCGGCCGTGCTGGCGCCGCTGCAGAATCTGGGCCTCATCGTGGTGGACGAGGAGCACGAGGCGAGCTACAAGCAGGAAGACGCGGTGCCGCGTTACCACGCCCGCGACGTGGCCATCATGAGGGCGCAGGCGGCGAACGCAATCGTGGTTCTTGGTTCGGCAACGCCGTCGGTGGAGAGCTACTTCAACGCCAAAATCGGTAAGTTTCGCCTGCTCGAACTCACTCGCCGGATTGATGACGTGCCCATGCCGCACGTGGAGCTCGTGAACATGACGCGCGAGCCACGACCGGGGCGAAAAATGCCGGTCTTTTCGCGGCTGTTGAAGGAGAAAATCGAGGAAAAGCTGCAACGTGGCGAGCAGGTCATCCTCCTGCAGAATCGACGCGGGTACGCACCCACGCTGATGTGCGCGGACTGCGGGTACGTCGAGATGTGCAAAAACTGCCACATCTCGCTCACGTACCACGTTGCTGGCCACCGGCTGCGTTGTCACTACTGCGGTTACTCGAAAACGGCGCCTGAGGTTTGCCCCAAGTGCGGCAGCCCGGAGTTGACGTACAAGGGCAGAGGTACCCAGCGTGTGGAAGAAGAGTTGCGCAGCCTCTTCCCGCACGCCAGGATCGTGCGGATGGACCTGGACACCACGGTGCGGAAGTGGTCGCACGACCGCATCCTGGGCGCTTTCGGCCGCCACGAATACGACATCCTGCTTGGCACCCAGATGGTGGCAAAAGGGCTGGATTTCCCCTCGGTGACGCTCGTTGGTGTGATCACAGCCGATCTTGGGCTGTATTTTCCGGATTTCCGCGCCGCCGAGCGCACGTTTCAGCTCCTGACCCAGGTGGCGGGACGGGCGGGTCGGAAAGACCGCCAGGGCGAAGTCGTCATCCAGACCTTCTCGCCGACCAATTTCGCCCTCATCTGCGCCAGTCAGCACGACTTCCACTCGTTTTTTGACTGGGAGATTCGACAGAGGCGCGAACTGGCTTACCCGCCGTACGGCCGCCTGATCGCCATCGAGGTCCGCGGACTGGATGTGGAAGCAGTTCGCAAGACAGCGTCCGAAATTGGTGCGCGACTCAGGCAAAAGGCGGGTCGCTTTACCGTGCTCGGGCCCAGCCCTGCTCCGTTAAGCAGGGTGCGGCGCATGTACCGCTGGCATTTGCTTACCCGCCAGGCTCGTCACGTGGAACCGTCGGGTGCAGAAATGCGCCAGGCCGTGCGGGAAGTCGTCCAGGACATCGTGCCAGTTGCGCGGAAACAGCGGGTGACCGTGACGGTGAACGTGGATCCTGTGAACTTGCTGTGAAGGGCCTGGCTGTGACGCCGGCAAACTGTCACAGAGAGACCAGACACAAAGTGGAGAGAAAAACGCTGAGGCGGGTTACTGAGACAGTTTCGCTTTTCGTCAGGCTGAGCGGCCTCGGGTTGGCGGCGTTGGTGCTCGCCTGCGCGCGGCAGGGCTTCCCGCCGGGTGGGCCGGTGGACCGAACCCCGCCGCAAATCGTGCGCACGTACCCGGAACAGGGCGCGGTGCGGGTGCCGCTCGACGCCACGATTGAAATCGAGTTCAGCGAACGGGTTCGCCCGGGGACCGTGGAGGACGCTCTTTTCCTGTCGCCAGCTCCTTTGCAGCCGCTCAAGTTGAAGTGGAAAGGCAAGCGCTTGCTGATTCGTGTCCCGGGCGGCTTGCGCCCGGCCCGCACGTACGTTCTGACTGTCGGAGCAGGGGCACGGGATCTGCGCAACAACATGATGCGCGAGTCGGTGTTGCTGGCGTTTTCAACCGGCGACAGCCTGGACAGAGGCAGAATTAGCGGCAGCGTCTGGTCTGCGGACGGCCCGGCGACTGGTGTCCTGGTGGCTGCGTACGACCTGAACGAGCACCCGCATCCCGATCCGACCCGCGACGGTGCGGACTACTTTTCACAAACCGGCGAAGACGGCCGGTTCAGCTTGGGATTTCTGCGCCGAAGTTGGTACCGGGTTTTTGCCTGGGATGACCGCGACGCCAACCGCCTGTGGTCCGTGGGTGAGGAAGCCGTCGGCGTGCCCTGGCGCGACGTTTCCCTGCTCGATTCGTTGTCCCGCGGAGGTGTGTTGCTGCGGCTTGCCGCTCTCGACACCCTCGCCCCACGCGCTGTGGATGCGCGCAGCCCGGACTCGCGGCACGTGGACGTCCGGCTGTCGGAGCGCGCGGACCCGAAACGCAGCACGGGCTGGAGCGCCCTTGTTCTCGACCAGGGTGGAAAACCGGTGACTTTGCAGGTGGCCTTTCTCGACGACCGCAACCCAGACCGGTTGCACCTGGTGACAGGCCGCGAACTGAGCGGTGAGTTCCTGCTTGTTCTTCGGGGCCTGACGGATGCCTGGGGCAACCGGTTGGAAGCCGACA
>JAADFT010000490.1 GCA_013152765.1 Calditrichota bacterium
GTCGGTGTAGAAGCCGATGCAGGTCCGGTCGTGCGGGTAGTCGTGGAACCCGGGTGGCAGCGGGTTGGGGAACGGTCCGCACACCAGCCATTCCCGAATCCAGGTGCCAAAGGTGAGGGGGTGAGAGGGAATCTGGGCTCGCGTGTGGACGGGCAAAGTAAAGACGAGAAGCAGCACCCCGAACAAGCTAAGAACGCGGCGCATGGGATCCTCCTTCCGTTCGTGTCGGACAACCCGGACGTGGGGAAATTAGCGAGGTTGGAGGAGAAGGGCAAAGGGAAAGTGGGGAAAGGGCTTCTCGCCCTGCCTAAGCCAACGTAACAAAGGTTGACTTTCCTTCTGCTTGTGGGAGCGCGAGACCTGGGTGTCACGGTCATCGAAAGATGGAGTGTTTGCACGTCGCATGGGTCTCTTTGCATCCTCTGGTTCAGCCCCGCATCCCCACATCCCTCCGGTGTTAGCAGACTCTTCCCAATCCGTCTGCGCATGTCCCGGCGAACGGAAATTCCGTTCCTATTTTCCATTGGACTTTTCTTCAGCAATTCCCTAAATTTGGTGCGACAAGTGGGTGGGTCCACAAGATGAAGGAGGTGGGCCGTGGAAACGTCTGCGGGAACAAGGGTGGTCAGGGCGCCTCGCGGAACCAGTCTGAGCTGCAAAGGCTGGCACCAGGAGGCTGCACTGCGCATGTTGATGAACAACCTCGATCCCGAGGTTGCTGAGAAGCCTCAGGAACTCATCGTCTACGGGGGCAGCGGCAAGGCGGCGCGAAACTGGGAATGTTTCGACGCGATCGTTCGCACGCTGCGCGAACTGGAGAACGACGAGACGTTGCTGGTTCAGTCGGGCAAGCCTGTGGGGGTGTTCAAAACGCACCCGTACGCGCCGCGGGTTCTGATTTCGAACGCCATGCTCGTGCCGGCCTGGGCCACGCCGGAGACGTTCCGCGATCTGGAAGACCGCGGTCTCACGATGTACGGCCAGATGACCGCCGGTAGCTGGATCTACATCGGGACGCAGGGCATTCTGCAGGGTACGTACGAGACGTTTGCGGCGGCAGCGCGCCGGCACTTTGGCGGAAGCCTCAAGGGGAAGCTGGTGGTTTCCGGCGGACTCGGAGGAATGGGAGGTGCCCAGCCTCTCGCGGCCACCATGAACGGCGGCGTGTTCCTGGGCATCGAGGTCGATCGCGCACGAATCGAACGGCGGGTGCGTACGGGCTACTGCGATGTGCTGAGCGAGGATCTGGACGAGGCGCTGCGCCTGGTTCTGGAAGCGAAAGAGAAGGGCGAGGCCCTCTCTGTGGGCCTGCTCGGCAACACGGCCGACGTCCTGCCGGAGCTGGTGCGGCGTCGAATCGTGCCGGACCTGCTCACCGATCAGACCAGCGCCCACGATGAGCTGAACGGGTACGTACCCCACGGGATGCCGTACGAAGAGGCGCTGGAGCTCCGCAAGAAGAATCCGCAGGAATACATTCGAAGAGCGTACGAGTCGATGGCCGTCCACGTGAGGGCCATGCTCGACCTGAAAGCGATGGGCGCCGTGACCTTCGACTACGGCAACAACATTCGCGGGCAGGCCAAGAAAGCCGGGGTTGACAATGCGTTCGACATCCCCGGCTTTGTTGTGGAGTACATCCGGCCTCTGTTTTGCGAGGGCAAAGGGCCGTTCCGCTGGGCGGCGCTTTCTGGCGATCCAGAAGACATTCGGAAGACCGACGAGCTGGTGTTGAAGCTCTTTCCCGAAGACGAAGCCCTGCACCGCTGGATCCGGATGGCTCAACAGAAGGTGAAATTCCAGGGCCTGCCTTCGCGGATTTGCTGGCTCGGCTACGGGGAGCGGGCGAAGTTCGGTCTGGCCATCAACGAGCTGGTGGCCAAGGGCGAGGTGAAGGCTCCAATCGTAATCGGCCGCGACCACCTGGACACGGGCTCGGTGGCGTCGCCGAACCGGGAGACCGAGGGCATGAAGGACGGCTCGGACGCGATCGCGGACTGGCCCATCCTGAATGCGCTGCTGAACACGGCTTCGGGAGCCTCGTGGGTGTCCGTGCACCACGGCGGTGGGGTCGGCATTGGACTTTCGATCCACGCGGGAATGGTGGTTGTCGCGGATTGCACTCCGGATGCGGCGGCACGGCTGGAACGCGTTCTAACGAACGATCCCGGCAGCGGGATCGCTCGTCACGCAGATGCTGGCTACGAGCGGGCAATTGAAGTGGCCAAAGAGCGGGGCGTGAAGATCCCGATGCTGAAGTAAGAAGCGGTCGTCCGGGATTCGGCAGTTGCTGAGAAGTGTCGAGAAGGGCCGTGACCTGGAGTTGACTTGCGTCTTGAGATTACTCTCTGCTGACCAACTCCAGTAGTAGGTCGCAGGTAGGAGATCCGTGATGACAAGGATCCGGGTAGACCCGAAGATCCATTTTGGTAAGCCCTGCGTTGCCGGGACGAGAATCCCGGTGCAGGATGTGCTTGAGCTGGTGCGAGACGGTTTGACTTTTGACGAGATCATTCGCGATTACTACCCTGAGCTGACGAGGGTGGACATCCGGGCTTGCATTGACTCGGCGGAGAGTGGAACCGCTTTTCAGACGTAGTCTCATGCGGGTTAGTGATTCTGTTCTCTCGCCCGGTAGCGAGCACGACCCCCGGTGAAGGGAGCTGTGTCCAGAAGTCGGCGGCCAAGTCATTTGTCGGTGTCCAAAGCGGAGGGAAACGCGCTGAGTGCCAGTAAGCCCGTCGCCACGTTGCTGATTCGGAATGCGGAGCAGGTGGTGACGGCCGAAAATCTCGCGGATCCGCCCGGGACCAAGCGGTGGCACCCGTTGCGGGTGATTCCCGGAGGCGCTGTGGCCTGCGCGGGCGACAAGATCGTGGCCGTGGGACCGACGGACGAAGTGACTGCCCGGGTTGAGCTGGCACCCAACGCTACTGTGCTGGACGTGGTGGGGCGCGTGGTTACTCCGGGACTTGTGGATTGCCACACGCATCCGGTTTTTGCCGGGTCGCGCCTGGACGAATTCGAGATGCGCCTGCAGGGGCGGTCCTACGAGGAAATTGCCGCGGCCGGCGGGGGCATTCGCTCCACGGTCAGGGCCGTGCGCCAGGCTTCGGAAGAAGAGCTCGTACGCCAGGCCTTGCCGCGGCTGGACGATTTCCTGGCCTTGGGTACGACGACGCTGGAGGCCAAAAGCGGCTACGGGTTGTCCACCGAGAGCGAGTTACGGATGCTGCGCGCCATCCGTCGCCTGGATACGCTGCACCCGATTGACCTGGTGCCCACCTTCCTCGGTGCGCACGAGATCCCCGACGAGTACCGTGACCGTCGCGACGCGTACGTGCGGCTGGTCACCGAAGAAATGCTGCCTGCCGTTCGGGAGGAGGGGCTGGCCGAGTTCTGCGACGTTTTCTGCGAGCGCGGAGTGTACACCGTAGAGGAAGCGCGAACGGTACTGACGCGAGCCAAAGAACTTGGCTTCGGGCTGAAAATCCACGCCGAACAGCTCTCCCACGCGGGCGGAACTCGGTTGGCCGCTGAGCTCGGCGCTGTTTCCGCGGATCACCTGGACTGGTGCGACGAGGACGACCTGGAGGCGCTCCAGAGCGCGAACGTGGTGCCGGTTGTGCTCCCGGGGGCGGTGTTTTTCCTGGGAAAAGAGCGCTACGCCCCTGCGCGTCGAATGATCGAGCGCGGGATGCCGCTGGCCGTGTCTACGGACTACAACCCGGGGAGCTGTCCCACGCCGTCGCTGCCGATGACGGGAACCCTGGCATGTCTCCGGCAGAGACTGCTGCCTGCAGAAGCCCTGGTGGCCAGCACACTTGGAGGCGCTTACGCACTGAATCGGGAACGGCAACTGGGTACTCTGGAACCGGGCAAGCAGGCGGACGTTGTAGTTTGGAAGGCCGCGGATTACCGCGAACTGTTCTACCATTTCGGCGTAGCACGAGCCGAACGGGTGATCAAAAAAGGCCAGGTGGTTTGGCACACGGAGTGTGAGGTTCGACGGCCCTTGCCTCCTCCGTGAAGTGTTGTTGCCTCGTCAGAAGATCCTTCTTGGCAGGTTGGTTAACGACTTCTTCTCGCTAAGACCACTTTAGCCAGGAGTAGCTCGACCAGACGGCTAAGACAGGTTCAGTGCGCGCAAGAGTCGTGCTGTGGACTCGGAAAATCCGACCGGAGTAGATTCAGACTGGCCGGATTTGGAGAAGCAACATGAAGGTCAACGTCGTTATCGAAAAGGACGAACACGGCTACTACGCCTACTGCCCGGAGCTCAAGGGATGCCATAGCCAGGGTGACTCCCTGGAGGAGGTTATGGCGAATATCAGAGAGGCGGTAGAGCTTTACCTGGAAACGTTGTCTCCGGAAGAAAGGCAACTTTACCTCAGCAAAGAAATCCTGACGACCTCGATGGAGATTCAGGTTGCCTAAATTGCCCCGGCTTACTCCTGAGGAAGCGGAGAAGAGGCTCCTTCGGGTCGGATTCCGCCACGTGCGGAGCAAGGGAAGTCACCGAATCTACCAGCGGGGCGAAGAAAGATTCGTGCTGCCGTTTCACAAAGGCAAGACGTTGCATCCCAAGATCGTGAAGGCATTGATGGAACTCGTCGGAGACGTGGACCGCTGACGAGCCTCTGTGGCTGAGCGAGTTTCGTTGGGTTCCGTCTCCGGGGCCAATTTATTACCCCAAGACTGTTGCGGTTTTGCCACTAATGTAGTCAAAGTTCGGCGACGTCCGCCGGTTCAGGGCGTCGAAACGTAGGGAATGCGGATGACGAGCAACAAGACGATTCTTCTCCTGGCGACGCTGGCACTGGCTGCGATTGGTTTCAACGGGTGCGAAAACAGCAAAGACCTGCCTCTTGAAGCGGGCCTCGGTGGGCAGTCCACAGTGGGGAGCCTGCACGAGGCCGTTCTCCCCGCGGTCGAAATTCAGCAAGTTCGAACGGAGCTAAACGGCGGAGCCAGCGACTTCATCTTCGTTGGCCAGCGCAGGGACCTGCGGGCCAAAGCTCTCCTGCTTTTCGACGTGTTTCCGGATTCCGCTGTGGCCACCGACGCCGAGCTCCGTTTCGTGATCGCGCGTCACTACGGCAGCGGAACGATGCACGTGTTTGCCCATCCGGTCACCGAGCCGTGGGATGAGTACGAAGTACGCTGGTCGAGTTTCCCCGCAGTAGACACGACGACGTTTCTTGGCGAGGCAGACTGGACCGTAGCCGACTCGCAAACCGTGTCGATCCCCCTCGACACTGCCACAGTGAACGGCTGGATGCGTGGCACGGTGGAAAACCACGGCGTCGCCATCTTGCCGGCTGGCTACGTCGAAATTCTGTTCCGCCTGTTTTCCGTTGAAACCGTGAACACCGACCTGGCACCCTACCTCTGGATGCACTACACCGCCAACGGCAAAGTGGACTCGGCCAGGATCTTCCCCAGTGCTGATCTTTTCGTCGCAACCCGGCCGGAGCCGCCCGAGGACGGACCCTACATGATCAGCGGGCTGGTGGCCGACCGCATCCTGCTCAAATTCGACCTGAGCTCGGTACCCTCGGCCGCCACCATCAACAGCGTCCAGTTCGAGTGGAGCATCGACACCACAGCCACCTTCTTCGAAGACTCGCCGATTCTGGTGGCGTTGCAGCGTGTGCAAAGTTACCCGTGGGATCTGGCGAACCTGGCTTTCGACACCAATGTCAACATTGTCCGCTTCTACCTGGCGCACGGCGACGACATTCTCACCATCTCTTCGCTGGACGAGGTGCGCCGCGTGACCGACATGATGCAGCGCCTCGTGTACGGCGTTCTGTCGGACAACGGTTTTGTGCTGAAGATGGGGGACGAGGACACGGATTTCGGCTGGGTGGGATTTGTGAGGGCTCCGGGCGACAGCACGGTGGGACCGCGCCTGGTGGTGACGTACACAATTCCACCGACGGTGACAGGCCCGTAGCCTGCGGGCGGAACTCGGAGTTTCCCGTGGTCCGTCGCGAGTACTTGGGGTAGTTGTGTTCAAGGGCAGGTTCATTCGCTTCTGGGGTTCTCGGGAGCTTTGTTGAAAAATCTGCTGGTTGCGTGGTGCAGTCTGGTTGATCTTCGGCGGTAAACATTTTGGAGCAGGCATGCGCAGACCCGCTACAGTTGTTCTTGCTACGTTAGTTGTGCTGGCAGTCCTTTTCGGCTGGGTGCTGTCCACGCCGCCGGCTCAGGCGGGCAGCTTGTACTCGGTTTTTGGTCTGGGGCAGACGTCGTCTTTCGTCAGCGGCCAGGCAAATGGCATGGGGGGAGCCGGAGTAGCCCTGGCGGACGTCGTGGCCATCAACGCGCTCAACCCGGCCGCCGAACGCCCCTTCCCGCTGACCCGCGTGTCGGCGACGTTTCTTTACGAGGGTGTTCGCTTGCGCACAACCCTCGCTAAAGGCTGGCACAACTACGCCAGTCCGGCGGCTTTTCGGCTGAACGTGCCGCTCGGGTCGGCGTGGGCGGTAACGGCCGGTTTCCAGCCCGTCAGTCTGCGCGACTACAGTCTCCGGGCAGAAGGGCAGTTTGAGCACACCTGGTACGGCGGGAAGAAAGAGATCGCGTACTCCCAGGAGCGCGAAGGAAGTGGTGGCCTCAGCGCCCTTTCGATGGATGTTTGTCGCATGATTGGCAAACGCGTTAGTGTCGGGTTGGGCGGGCGCTTCATCTACGGCACGCTGAAGGACACGTGGAGACTGACCTTCAGTTCCGAACAATTTCGGCCAACCGAGGACCAGTACAGCCTGCACGCGCGGGGAGCATCGGTGGTGGCGGGTGTGCTGGTCGAGCCGGTGGAGAACCTGCGCGTGGGCGGCTTCTACCAGACCAAGGCGAATCTGACGCTGGAACGCCGCGGGGAGTCGCGGTACGTGTACTCGGACACTGTGGGTACGGTCAAGTCGGTGTACCCCGCTACGGTTGGGATTGGAGTGTACGCCGGCCTGGGCAAAAGCTGGACGGTGGTGGCGGATTTCCGGATGCAGGACTGGCACCAGTTCCGCTGGGACGACAGGGAAGACCCGCTGGCCCAGAACGCCTGGCGGGTTGGCGGCGGCGTTCAGTTCGCGCCGCCAGTTGGCATGCTGACCAGCTTCTGGAAGAGGATTCAGCTTCGTGCTGGTGCGTACCGGCAGATTCTGCCGTTCACGGCGGTGCAGGGCAAGACCCTGGACGAGAAGGCGCTCACGTTTGGTCTGGGCGTGCCGCTACCCGAGGGGCGCGGTCGGCTGGACGTCGCTGTGGCGGTTGGGCGCCGCGGGAACACGCAGGATTTCCCGGTGGAAGAGACGTTTGTACGGACTACCGTGACGTTCGTTGGCGCGGAGAAGTGGTTCATCAAGCTGCGCTGACAGGGCGCGTTGGGGGCTTCAGGCCTGCTGCATCAGATTCGTTCTGGGAAAGGGGAGACACGACGCAGTTCTTCTGCCTGAGGATCAAATTCCCGGGTTGATTTGCAGGGCGCTCGCCCCAAAAGTGCTCGACTGTGCGAAGAACAACTGGGTCAGGCGAGACGGCGGGTGCTGAAACCCCTCATGAGCAGGCCGGAAGACAGTGAAATTGGGGCAGTAGTCTGGAACGGGTGAGAAAAGCTTTGCAAGAAAGCAAATTGTCCTTGCATTTCAGGCTGAGATACCTTAAAATCAAGGCCTTGGGAGACGAAGGTGGCTTTTGGGTCGACGGAAGATGAGAGGAGGTCAGGAAAGTGAGAGAGCAAGCGGCTAACAAAATCAGAGGGACGGTGGTTCTGCTTGCTTTGGCTGTAGTCTTCGGCAGTGTGATGGCGGTTCAATTCGCCTGTGCTCCGCCTCCGCAGAAACCGCAAATCAGTCCCGAGAGGCAGAAGGCCATTCAGGACTCGCTTCGCCGCGTTTGGGAGTTTGAGCGCAACAAGTGGTGGAGCACTGCTTACGAGAACTACAAGAACAAGCTCTACAAGCGCGCCATCAAGCCGTTCTGGAAAGTCATCGACCTGGACACGACCCACGTTTTCAAGGACCTGCCTTTCCGCTACCTGGCCGACAGCTACTGGAAACTCGGCAAGCCCGACAGCGCCGAGGTGGTTTACAAGCTGGGCCTCAAGGTCTTCCCGAACAGCCAGCAGCTTCACCGGAACCTGGGCTACCTCTACATGGGGAAGGAGATGATCCCCGAGGCCATCCACGAGTACGAGCAGGCTGTTACGGTGGACTCCGGTACGGTGGACGACTACAAGGTTCTGGGTAACCTCTACGTCCGGAACGACGACCTCGACAAGGCCATCGAGGCCTACAAGAAAGTGCTGGAGATGAACCCCGACGACCAGGAGGTGCGCAAGGTCCTGGCCGAGCTCTACAAGACTACGGGCCGGACGGAAGAAGCCGTTGCGGCAATGGAAGAAGCGCTTAAGAACGATCCCAACAACATCAAGCTGCTCTACGACCTGGGGAAGGCCTACTACAAGAACCAGGAGTGGGAGAAGGCGCTGGAGAAATTCCAGAAACTCAGCCAGTTGAAGCCGAACGACGTCGACGTGTTGATGTACATCGGCAACACGTACGAGCAACTGGAACAGTGGCGTAACGCCATCAAGGCCTACGAGAAGGTGCTGAAGCTGGATCCGCAGAACAAGCGGGCCCTGGTGGAAATTGCAAACTGCTACAAGAACCTTGGCCAGTTTGCGCGGGCCAGGACGTACGTTCGCAGGGCTCTGAAGATCGATCCGAACTACGGGCTGGCGCACCTGACGTTGGGCGAAATCTACCAGGCGGCCGCGGACAAGTGCTCGGAAGGCCGCAAGCTCACGTTCGACGACAAGCTCATCTACAAGATGGCTTACGACGAGTTCCTGAAGGCGAAGAACGATCCGGAGGCCAGCACTTACGCTCAGCGGGACCTCGAGTACGTGTCCACGCTGATCCCCACGAAGGAAGACTACTTCATGCACCCGGATCAGAAGAAGGCGACTTCGGACTGCTACAAGTGGATCTACAGGTAGACGGGGCTCGTTGTGAGCTGGTTTGACCCCTCGTTGCCCATCGGGCTTGCCAGCGATCACGCCGGGTTTGCCCTCAAAGAGAAAGTGAAGGAGCACCTGGTAGAGAGTGGCTACCAGGTGCTCGATTTCGGCACGGAGAGCACAGAGCGTGTCGACTACCCCGACTTCGGGGCGGCCTGCGCCACGGCGGTGGCTGAGCGGCGCTGCTCGGCGGGCGTGGTGATTTGCGGCACGGGCATCGGCATGTCCATCGTGGCCAACAAGGTGCGAGGCATCCGTGCCGCCCTCTGCAACTCGGTGACGGAAGCCCGGCTGGCGCGGCAGCACAACGACGCCAACGTTCTGGCCATGGGCGGCCGCATCGTGGGCGAGACCGTCGCTCTCGACATCCTGGACACGTGGCTCACAACGGACTACGAGGGCGGGCGGCACCAGCGCCGTCTCGACAAGATTGCGGCGCTGGAGGAGAAGCAAGGGCGCTGAATCAGGAGGCTTTTGTGGAGCAGCTCAAGAAAGTCGATCCCGAGATTTACCAGGCGATCGCCAACGAAATTCGCCGCCAGAACGACAACCTGGAGCTGATCGCGTCCGAGAATTTCGTGAGTCTGGCGGTCCTGCAGGCGATGGGCCAGGTGATGACGAACAAGTACGCCGAGGGCTACCCGGCCAAGCGTTACTACGGCGGCTGCGAGTTCGTGGATGTGGCCGAAGAGCTGGCGCGGGAACGAGCCAAGCAACTTTTCAAGGCCGACCACGCCAATGTGCAGCCGCACTCGGGCTCCCAGGCCAACATGGCCGTGTACTTCTCCTTCTTGAAGCCCGGCGACACGATCATGGGCATGAATCTGTCGCACGGCGGCCACCTGACCCACGGCAGTCCCGTGAATTTTTCCGGGCGTTTCTTCCGCGTGGTTTTCTACGGCGTGAATCGGGAGACCGGCCGGATTGACATGGACGAGGTGGCGGCCATCGCCGAGAAGGAACGGCCAAAGCTGATCATGACGGGCGCCAGCGCCTACTCTCGCGACATCGATTTCGCTGCGTTCCGCCAGATCGCCGACAGTGTGGGCGCAAAACTGGTGGCCGACATCGCGCACCCGGCCGGGCTGATTGCCAGCGGCCTCCTCTCGAGCCCGTTGCCGCACTGCCACGTGGTCACCACCACGACGCACAAGACCCTGCGCGGTCCGCGCGGCGGCATGATCCTGATCGGGAAGGATGCCGAGAACGACATGGGCATCCGCACGCCCAAAGGTCGGTTGAAACGCGTCTCCGAGATCATCGATTCCAACGTTTTCCCCGGCATCCAGGGCGGGCCGCTGATGCACGTCATCGCCGCCAAGGCAGTGGCTTTCAAGGAAGCCTTGCAGCCAGAATTCGTCGACTACTCGAAGCAGGTCATTCGGAACGCGCAGACGCTGGCCGCCAAGCTCATGGAATTCGGCTACAACATTGTTTCCGGCGGCACGGACAACCACCTGATGCTCGTGGATTTACGCAACAAAGGCCTGACTGGGCGTGATGCCGAGCGTGCTCTCGAAGCGGCTGGAATTACGGTGAACAAGAACATGGTGCCGTTCGACGATCAGAGTCCGTTCGTGACCAGCGGCATCCGAATTGGCACGCCGGCGGTGACGACCCGGGGCATGAAAGAACCTGAGATGGAGCTCATCGGCGAGCTGATCAACGAAGTCCTGACGCACATTGGCGACGAAAGCGTGGCCAGGAAAGTGCACGAAAAAGTCCGGGACCTGACAGCTCGCTTTCCGCTTTACCCGACTCTGGATTAACCCTGCTGCGTCGGAGCGTCGGCGGTCTCTCTGCAGACCGAAACCGGCTGCAGAACTTGCGTTACGCCTGTTACTGATGGCTGCGGGGGCTAACGGACGGCGTTCCGGTGGAGTCGGTTTTGCCCGTAGTGCGGAGCACAAGAGGAGGAACCGGTCGTGCGGTGTCCATTCTGTGGCTACGAAGACACGAAGGTTCTGGATAGCCGGCCTCGGGAAGATGGCGTTGTGATTCGTCGTCGTCGCGCCTGCCCGTCTTGCGGCAAGCGCTTCACGACGCTGGAGACCATGGAAGTTCTCCGCATCTACGTGGTGAAGAACGACGGCCGCCGGGAGATGTTCAACCGGGACAAGCTGATCCGCGGCATCCAGCTCGCCTGCACGAAGCGTCCCGTTTCCGTAGACGACGTGGAGTCGATTGCCTCCCGGGTCGAGACGGATCTCCGCCTGCGGGGCGAGAGGGAAGTGTCCTCTCGGGAAATCGGCGAGCTCGTCATGCGCTACCTGCGCGAGCTGGACGAGGTGGCCTACGTTCGGTTTGCGTCCGTGTACCGGAAATTCCAGACTAAAGAAGAGTTTCTGGAAGAGCTCAAGCAACTGGACACCTCGCAGGTCGAAGCGTCTCAAGACGCCGAAGCAGAGCCAGCCGCGAAGGGGAACGGCGAGTAGGGTTACAAGCGTCGCCCATCTCGCAGCGAGTTTGGGTGATTCGAGAAGCGCACCCGGGCCGGGAGCGCGAAGCTGTGTCGAGAAAGTTGCAAAGGGGGAGTAACGGAGCGAAGTCAGCTCCAACACAGGCAGGTGTGTGACGCCCGAAAAGAGGGCTGAAGGACCTGCCTTTTTCGTGACCGGGGGAGCTTGGCGGTAGAGACACCATTTTGCGCCTGGGCTGCACACGTGCGTCGCGCCCGATGCGCACCCGTCCCGGAGAAGCCAGGGAGCCTGGATTCTCCGAGACTGGGGCTTCCTGAAGATCGGACGGTACTGACTGCGAACTGGCCGGAGGACCAAGGGACCATGGGTCTCAGTCTATCGCTGCGCAAGACGTTCAAAGGAGGGGTGCATCCCCCAGAGAACAAAGAGCTTACCGAGCACAAACCAATCGAAGTTCTCCCCCCGCCGTCGACGGTGGTCATCCCGGTGCAGCAGCACATCGGAGCGCCGTCAGAGCCCGTGGTAAAAGCTGGTGATTCGGTCAAAATCGGCGACCGTTTGACGGAGCCCACGGGCTTCGTGTCGGTGCCCGTCCACGCCACGGTTTCGGGCACGGTAAAGGCGATCGAGGCCAGACCGCACCCGCTGGGCACCGAGGTGCTTTCCATCGTGATCGAAGCCGACGGCGAAGATGCCTGGAGCGATGCTGTCCAGGATGACCCGAACTACGAGAGCCTGAGCGCGGACGAAATGCGCCAGCGCATTCGGGACGCCGGGCTCGCTGGAATGGGCGGCGCCGCCTTTCCGACGCACGTCAAGCTGTCGCCTCCACCGAACAAGCCCATCGACACGTTCATCCTGAACGGCGCCGAGTGCGAGCCCTACCTGACCGCCGACCACAGGCTCATGCTGGAGCACGCGGAAGAAATCGTTCTCGGCATGAAGCTGATCCTGCAGATTCTGCAGCCGAAACAGGCCTTCATCGGCATCGAGGACAACAAGATGGACGCCGTGGAGGTCATGAAGAAAGCGGTGAAGCAGGTCGGCGTGGACGCGAAAGTCGTGGCTCTGCCCGTCAAGTACCCGCAGGGCGCTGAAAAGCAGCTCATCAAGGCGCTCACGGGGCGCGAGGTGCCCCGGGGTGGGCTGCCGATGGACGTGGGATGTTTGGTTCAGAACGTGGGGACGGCGCGGGCCATCTACCACGCTGTCGCCAAACGCCGCCCACTGGTCGAACGTGTGGTCACCGTGACCGGAAGGGGCGTAAAGGAGCAGAAGAATCTTCTGGTCCGGATCGGCACGCCGTTTTCGCACGCGCTGGACTACTGCGGCGGGGTGACCGAGGACGCCGTCAAGCTGATCATGGGCGGCCCGATGATGGGCATCGCGCAGTTCAACCCGGAGGTGCCGGTCATCAAGGGAACGTCGGGCATCCTTGTGCTGACCGAGCGCGAAGCCCGGCTGCGCGAGCCAGGCGTCTGCATCCGTTGCGGCCGCTGCATCGAGGCCTGCCCGATGGGCCTGATGCCTACGGTGTTGCACAGTCTGGTGAACAACAAGCGCTTCGACGAGGCCAAAGAGTACGGCGTGCTGGACTGCATCGAGTGTGGTTCCTGTGCTTTTGTGTGCCCGGCCAAGCTGCCGCTGGTGCACTCGATGAAGTGGGGCAAGATGGAGCTCGGTCGGCGCATGAAAAAGGCCGGGTAGCGAAGCGGTTGCAGTACGGTGTTTCACGGCTACAGGGCGTAAAGTCAAATCCTTCGGTTTTCGCATTCGGATCGAGATTGGAAAGATCGAGGTTCGAGAATGGAACAACGGATGTGGAAAGTTTCCGCGTCGCCCCACCTGAATGACAAGGAATCGATTTCGAAGATCATGTGGCTGGTGGCGGCCTCGCTGGCGCCCGCTGGGATTGGGGCAGTGTACTTCTTCGGGGCCCACGCAGCGTGGGTGATCTTCTGGGCCGTCGTCGCAGCGGTGGGCACGGAGGCCGCGATCCAGAAGCTCATGGGCAAGCCGGTGACCGTGTCAGACGGCAGCGCCTTTGTGACCGGTCTGCTGCTTGCCTACAACATGCCGGCCGAGTCGCCCTTCTGGCTGCCAATCATCGGTTCGATCTTCGCCATCGGGCTCGGCAAGCAGATCTTCGGCGGTCTTGGCTACAACCCGATGAACCCCGCCTTGCTGGGGCGCGCCTTCCTGCTGGCTTCCTGGCCGACACACATGACCATCTTCAAAACCGCTCCACACGGAGGTACGATTTCGGGCATCGACGTGGAGACGGGCGCGACCCCGTTGAACCTGCTGAAGCTGTCGCAGGATGTTCTTCGCCAGGTGAAGATCAACCCGGCCGAAGTGCCTGCGCAAAAGGTGGCCGAGGCCACGGAGCACATCAGCAAGCTGTACGATGCTTACGGCAACCTCTTCTGGGGCAAGGTCGGCGGCTGTTTGGGCGAAACGTCGGTTTTCCTGCTGCTGCTCGGGGCGGCTTTTCTCCTGTACAAGCGCTACATCGACCTGCGCATCCCGGTCAGCTACATCGGCACGGTTGCCCTGCTGACCTGGATGTTCGGCGGCACTGACGGTCTGTTCACCGGCAACCCGCTGTTCCACGTGCTGGCGGGTGGACTGATCCTCGGTGCCTTCTTCATGGCCACAGACATGGTTACCTCGCCAATTACGCCGAAGGGCCAGTGGGCCTTCGGCATCGGGTGTGGGGTCATCACAGTGGTGATCCGTCTGATCGGCGGTTACCCGGAGGGTGTGTCGTACTCCATCCTGCTGATGAACCTCACCGTACCGCTACTGGACCGCTGGGCGAAGCCGACAATCTTTGGAGGAGCGGCGAAGAAATGAAAGACGTGGTGAGAATGGGCGGCATCCTCGGCATCGTCACCATCATCGCTGCCGGCGTTCTGGGCGCAGTTGCGAACGTGACGAAACCGAGGATTGAGGAGCAGCACCGGCTGGCGCTGGAAAGGGCGCTGTTGGCCGCTCTGCCAACGGCGGATCCGCGCGCCATCGTGCCGGTGAAGGACGAGAACGGCAACATTCTGTACTACAAGGGCTACGCCGACCCGGACACGACCAAGCTGGTGGGCTACGCATTTCTCGCCATCGGCAAGGGCTACTCCAGCGACATCCAGACGATGGTCGGCGTGGACACGACGGGCAAGATCATTGGCATCAAGATCCTGTCGGAACTCGAAACGCCGGGCTTGGGAGCCAAAATCGAGGAAATTCGCCACGGTGAAAAGAGGCCGTGGTTCCAGGCCCAGTTCATTGGCAAGACGAAAAAGGACCTGCTGGTGGACAAGGATGGTGGACCCATCGTCAGCGTGACGGGAGCCACGATCAGCTCCCGCGCTGTGACCAACTCGATTCGGAAGGGCCTGGAGCGGCTGGAAAAGCTGATCGGCGGTTTCAAGCAACCTGCTCAACAACCTGCTGCCTGAGAGCAGGGCGAGCGCGAGAGCCTGTGCGGCGGAAGCTGCTACGGACGCGCGGGCGATCTGCCAACTGGTCTTCGCAGTTAGGTCGGGAACGAAGCGGAGCGTGAGACCATGAGTGTTGTGGGAGAATTCACGAAAGGGATTTACAAAGAGAACCCGGTGTTCAAGCAGGCGCTGGGTTTGTGCCCCACGCTGGCGGTGTCGAACTCGGTACAGAACGCCGTCGGCATGGGTGTGGCCATGACTTTCGTGCTTGTGATGTCGAACATCATCGTGTCGCTGATCCGCGGTTTTGTGCCGAAGAAGATCCGCATTCCGATTTACATCGTGGTGATTGCCACCTTTGTGACCATCGTGGATCTCAGCATGGCCGGGTTTGCGCCTGCCCTGCACAAGGCCCTCGGCATCTTTGTGCCCCTGATCGTGGTGAACTGCATCATCCTGGGCCGGGCGGAGGCGTTTGCCGGACGCAACACCGTAGTCCGCTCTCTGATGGACGGCCTTGGCATGGGCCTGGGATTCACGCTGGCTCTGCTGGTGCTTGCCACGTTTCGGGAGACGCTCGGAAACGGCACCTTCTACGGCCTCCCGGTGCACTGGAAGGGTTTTGAACCGATGCTCATCATGATTCTGCCGCCGGGAGCGTTTCTGACGATCGGCCTTGTGCTTGGTACGATGAACTGGTGGGACAGGCGGCGCGCGTAGCGCGGAGATTGCGGTTAACGCTTCGACAAGGGTGAGAGGTCAACCGCCATGGAAGTGAAAACCCTTTTGATCATTTCAGTTACGGCCATTTTCATCAACAACTTCATTTTCAGCCGGTTTCTTGGGCTGTGTCCGTACATTGGCGTGTCCAAGGCTCTGGATTCGGCCATCGGCATGGGGATGGCGGTCATTTTCGTTATGACGCTGGCGTCTTCGGTGGCCTGGGTGGTCGACTACTACCTCCTGGAGCCGACCCAAGCCAACGTGTTCTACCACGTCTTCAACCTCAAGAGCCCGCCCGATCTGGTGTTTCTCAAGACGATAGCGTTCATTCTGGTGATCGCCTCGCTGGTGCAATTTGTGGAAATGGTGATCCAGAAGACCAGCCCGGCTCTCTACAAGGCGCTGGGCATCTACCTGCCGCTGATCACCACGAACTGCGCCATCCTGGGTGTGACCCTGCTGAACCTGGACATGGGCCTGAATTTCATCGAGGCGGTGGTGCAGGGTTTCATGTCCGGTGTCGGATTCACGCTGGCTCTGGTCCTGATGGCCAGCATTCGGGAGCGCCTGGAGCTGGCCGACGTGCCGCAGTCCATGCGCGGCATCCCGATCGCGTTCATCATGGCTGGCCTCATGTCGATCGCGTTTCTGGGATTCAGCGGACTGAAGATCCGGTAGGAAGAAGCTGAAAGAAGCGGAGAAGTTGGCAGCGTCGAGTGCTGCCA
>JAADFT010000491.1 GCA_013152765.1 Calditrichota bacterium
GCAAACAGCCCGAAGTGCAAACTGAAAAGGGGAAGTGATCTCCCAGCCAATTTCACAGGGGGAAAGTCATTCCAGCAAAGTGCTGAGGTGCTCTTTAGGGCTGACAAACGAGGGGACAGACGGCGGAATGGGGGCGTGCTCCTCCAGTAGCCTCGGGGAACCCGAGCGCCCCGGACGCCAGACGGGTTGCGCACCCCGACTCTGACAGGCAGGGTTTGGCCTTACCGGCTCGCGTGGTCGCAGCGCGAAGCGTAACCGTGAAGGGTGACCAGTCCGGTCACGAGTGTTACCGCTCATAATCTCTGCAAGGGGGAACCCAAGCCGCGAGCCTTTCTGCGGCCAGACCAGCTTTGAGAAAATCTTCTTTGAAGCACGTGGACGACACAAACGCGCTACTTTCGTTCTTCGTTAAGTTCCTGTTACAGTTTGTACTTGCTTTGCGCCCCGAAATTGCGTATAATTGAACGAGTGAATTCTGTTCATTTTCGCCCTTGGCCGGCAAGCACGGTCCCTTCTCGAAACGGCCCGATTGCGCACGCGCGGTGCTTTGTTCGTAATTCTGCACAGAACCCGACGCCGTGGGGTCGTGCGACTACTGTTTTGCTGGGGACACGTTTCTGCCCGCAAGAATGCCCGGGATGTTTGCCAGCCACACAAGTGAGTCCGGCATTGTAACCCGGGAAAGTAGACCAGCAGGAACACGCAGACTACAGCATTCCGGCGGCCAAATGCCGGAACGCCACTGCCACCAGAAGTCTCAGAGGAAACGGCATTTCGGACGAACCGTCACGGGATCACAACGGTCGCGTGGCTGTTCGAGATTCTCAACGTGGATTTGCAGTTGCGCGCGTGCTCCGTCAACCGAGCAAGCGCGTTCGACCTACATCCAGGCAACGACGGGGGTCATCTCAGACCTGCTGCGTCAGGTTTGCCCGAGCGAAGCGGAAAGCCGTGCTGTTCTCGCCCTGCAGTCAAAGTCTCTTACCGGGTCGAGGACGTGGCTGCTGAGATGGTCTGAGCCACGGGCGTTCCGACGTAGCAGGATTGGTCGCTGATCCGTTGCGCGTGTCTGAAGTCTCAGGGAATTCTTCGCACAGCGTCTTCAGACGGTGACGGGAGTGGCTGGAAGCAAGGGAAAGGAGGACACCGATGATCAAACTCTACTTCGATTTTCGCGACATTTTCCGCTCACCCCGGATTGCGCTCAGCATTCAGCGCATCTGGATTCAGTTCGTTGGTCTTGCGGTTGGCTACGTGGGCTACCTGATTTTCACCTACCTGGCTTTCCTCAGCGCTGGCAAAGGCCTTGCGGACATGTGGGAGCAGTGGGGACTTCTGCCCTGTCTGTGGGCGGCAACCGGATCTGTACCGTGGTACTCGTGGATCATCTACGCTGTGGGCTTGATCATCCTCGTCGTGGCCTGGCTGATCGCCAGCACTGCGGTATCCAGAGCCAGCTACAAGCTGCTCAAAGGCGACAATTTCTACACCTGGCGTGAGGCCTACAGCTTCGCCTTCAAAAAAGCGCCGTCAGTGATCATGGCCCCCGTCGGCATCGCTTTGATCGCTCTTTCTTTCGTGATTGGCGCCTGGGTGGTCGGTCTGCTCGGCCGCATCCCCTACGTAGGCGAACTGGGACTCAGCCTGTTCACCTTTGTCTGGCTGGCAGCGGCGCTCTTCCTGTTCTTTCTGCTGATCGTAACGGGTGTAGCGTTCGTCATTGCCCCGGCCGTACTCGCCACCACGGACGAAGATGCCTTCGAGACGATCTTTCAATCCTTCTCCGTGACCTGGAGCCAGCCCTGGCGCTTCGTCGTTTACCAGGCTCTGTCAGGCCTGCTCACGGTGGTTGCCTTCGGCATTCTCGCGTGGTTCGTCAAACAAGCCTTCATCATCATGAACGGCTTGTTCGGTTTCTCCATGGGTGAGAAGTACATCAACCTGGCCTCCCACGGACAGTACCTGGTGCAAAAGTGGGTTTTCCTGGCTCAGGACTGGATCCAGGCCATCTACGGTTCCGTTTCTTCCCACATCTTCTTCTCGCACGAGTTCTACGCACTTGAACTTCCCACAGTCCTGTTGATCTCTGCTTACATCTTCGCCATTTCGCTGGTCATCGCGGGTGCGTGGGTTGTGTCCTACGGCCTCGCTACCTTCAACGTTGGCAACACGCTCATCTACGTGATCATTCGCAAGAAAAAGGACGACGAGAACCTGCTCGAGCGCAAGGATCGCGAGGAAGAGGCTGAGGAAGAAGAGAAGAAAACCGAGGAGCTGAGCAAGACCGACACAGGCTCCGAAGAAAAGAAGGACGAGGAGAAAAAAGAAGGCGAGGAATCCACGTCCGAGCAGTCGGGCGGGGAGTCTAAGGAAGAACCGAAACAGGAAGAAAAAGATTCGTCCACCGACGAGTCGAAGGCCGACGAAAACAAGTAGAGCGGATTTCTCTCTGACGGACACCGAGGGGCTGGCTCCGCGAGTCAGCCCCTTCTTTTTGCCCTCACTCGCGTGGGGGTGAAGTGTTGCGTCCAACTACGCCCGAACTGGCCTTTGTGAGGACCTCACCACCAGCCGCGCGGGTAACGCCACACTCTTGAGCCAAGCCCGAAGCCTTTTGCGAGAGTTCCTACCGACTGGGGCAACAATTCCTCAAGAGCTTCACAAATCGGACAACTTCTTGCTTGTCTGCATGGTTTTTGCTAACTTTAATGCTCGGATCGCTGGAACAGCTCGATGCGACGATCAAACTGCTTCATCATGAGACGCTTCGGCTGCCGCCAGCAAGTCGGACAGGAAGGTTTGGATTTCGCCTTCGTCCCGGTCAGTCTCCAGAAGCTGGATTGCCGCGAAATCCTTTTTCCTGTTCTGGGCCTCGCGAGCTTCGAGTTCCACGGCGCGCCGCGTCGGGTGGGTCTTAACGTCAACGTAGGCCCTCACCAGAGCGGCCACCGGGGCTTCGGGGAAAACGAGGATTTCGCCGTCCGCCAATTGCATTGCCAGGCGAAAATGGCGGTGACCGGTGGGACGGCCAAACCAAATTTTGCGGATTTCATCTGTGTGTAGCACGCGCACCTTTTCGGACATTTTCTGTGTCCATCCTGTTGGTTCTGTTACATCAGAATGTTTAGCCCGGTTTCAACCGGCACGCACTTGAAGTAACCCACGGACTGCTGCCCAAGCGGGCGAGAGCTGTGTTGCCCGGTTCGGGTAAAACCCGACGAAGCAAGGCAACCATCGAAACGAACGACACCAAACGCTTGAAGGTCGAAATTAGCCGATGAACGAACTACGACGAGACCCTGTTTCTGGACGCTGGAGCATCATCATCCACGACGAACTCCAGACCGACAAACTGCTGGTAAATGTACGAAAGCGGCGCACAAGCGGCAAGCAACATGAGCCTTCGTGCCCATTTTGCAAGGGCAATGAGCATCTGACCCCGGAACCCATCCACGTTGAGAACCTGAACGGGAACCCCGAAGACTGGCATGTCCGCGTCATTCCAGACAAGTACCCGGTACTGCGTGTGGAAGGCGACCTCAACAACCGGGGCCACGGCATGTACGACATCCTGAACGGCATCGGGGCCCACGAGATCGTGGTGGAAACCCCTCACCACAGCACTCATCTTGCTGATTTTGCAGACGACCACCTGGCCCGCGTCTTTTCCGTTTACCAGAACCGGATTCGCGACCTGAAGTCCGACCTCCGGTTTCGCTACGTCATGGTCTACAAGAACTACGGCGAGGCCACCGGCCCCGCGGTCGGTCACAGCTACTCTTACGTGATCGCTACACCCGTCACACCTCCGCGCGTCAAACAGGAGTTGATCAACGCCGCTGAGCATTTTCGCATGAAAGAGCGGTGTCTCTTTTGCGACATTCTGCAACAGGAAATCAGCGATGGCGCGCGCGTGGTAGAAGAGACAGAACACTTCCTTGCTTACATCCCCTTTGCTTCACGGGCGCCCCTCGAAACGTGGATCATGCCCAAGCGCCACGAGACCTTTTTCGAGCGCTCTGACAACGTTGCGGAGCTCGCCTCCCTCTTCAAGCGCACGGTGCGAGGCATCCAGCAACTCCTGTACGATCCCAACTACGTGATGGTCATCCACACGGGCCCCAACACATCTTTCGGACATCGGCGGGGTTACTGGAAAACCCTCGAACAGGACTACCACTGGCACATCGAGATCATTCCGCAGCTCCGGGGTTTCACGAGCTTCGAGCTTGTTTCCGGCATTCGAGCCAACTTCCTGCCGCCCGAGAAGGGGGCTGCTCTGCTTCGCCAGGAAGCTGCCACCGCAGGTCGGTCGTAGAATTTCGCGAGGAAACCGTGCTCGGGCTTGGCATCGACGTCGTGGAGACGGAACGAATTGGGCGAGCGCTGCAAAAGTGGGGCGACCGTTTCGCGAATCGCTTGCTGACGCCCGAAGAACTCGCTCTGTGTCAAGCGAAAGGTAGCTTCGAACAGTCCTTCGCCGTGCGCTTTGCGGCGAAAGAAGCATTCTTCAAAGCTCTACCTGGCAGTCGCAGTGCTGGGTTGAGCTGGCAAGACGTCGCCGTGCTTAACGCAGCCTCGGGGCGTCCGTACGTGCGCCTCAGTGCACACGCACGACAACTGCTCGGGAACCACAAAGTCCACGTCAGCCTTTCGCACTCCGAGCGAACAGCAGTGGCTGTCGTGCTGATCGAGTAGGAAACCGCTGAACCCTCCAGACGGTCGAGCGTTACACGTTGTTGAAGCCAGCTCCTGGTTTCCATCGAGTACTCCCGTTGTGAACGCTCTACAGGAAGCCGAGCGCGCAGGCTCGGACCCCGCTGGACGGTGAGGAATTGGTCACAAACCGAGATCTCCCGTTCCGCACCAGCTTCTCTCGTCCACTCGACTTTCGTCTCCTGGCATCAAGAGGAGGAAACCGACATGCGTAAGGTTGTAACCGCTTCTCAGATGGGCCAGATGGACCGTGAGACCATCGAGAGGGTTGGGATTCCCGGCGTGGTTTTGATGGAAAACGCCGGGCTCGGCGTGGTTTCCGTTGCAGAGCAGTTGCTCGGCGGAACAGCGGCGCGGAAACATGTGGTTGTGGTCGCCGGAAAAGGGAACAACGGAGGTGATGGATTTGTCGTGCGCGACATCTTCACAACCGCGGCGCCGACGTGGATGTGTACCTCCTCGCCGATCCAGCGGCAGTTAAGGGCGATGCCCAGACCAATCTTCGCATCCTTCAGAACATGGGTCTGCCAATCCACCGGGTGGAAAAACGCGAAGATTTTCGTCCGTCGCAGCCAGTTCACCTCATCGTGGACGCAATCTTCGGCACCGGCATCAGCGGCGCGGTTCGTGGGTTGGCTGCCGAAATCATCGACGCCATCAACGCTACGCCAGTGCCCGTTCTCTCTGTGGATCTGCCGTCCGGATTGAACGCGAACACCGGAGCAGTGGAGGGTCCGTGCGTCAAAGCTACAGCGACGGCCACGATGGCGGAGCTGAAGCGCGGTCTGCTGCTCCCCCCAGGCCGCGATTTCGCCGGCCGGGTACACGTGGTCGACATCAGCATGCCCGAGACCATCGAGGCAGCAAAACAGGTACGAACGTTCATCGTTGGTCGACCAGATGCCCTGGTGGTGCTGCCGCAACGCCCTTCTGACGCTTACAAAAACAAGGTTGGTCTGGTCTACGTTGTGGCGGGCTCAACCGGCATGACCGGCGCCGCCACGCTGGCCTCCCTCTCCGCGTTGAAGGCAGGCTCCGGCCTGGTCTACCTCGGGATTCCCGCCAGTCTGAATCCCATTCTCGAAGAAAAAGCCACGGAGGTCATCACACGGCCGCTACCGGAAGCCGAACCGGGCCACCTCGGTGAAAGCGCTACGGCTCCGATTCTGGACCATCTTGCGGGGATGGATGTCTTCGCCCTCGGGCCCGGGCTGGGAACACACCCCTCCACGGCCAAGCTCGTGCAAAACCTCGTGCGCGAAGTGGACAGGCCAACCGTGATCGACGCGGACGGGCTTAACAACCTCCAGGGACACACCGAACTTCTCAAGAACCGCGCAGCACCCACGGTGCTCACTCCTCATCCCGGCGAGCTCTCGCGACTGACGGGTTTGAGCACTCGCGAGATCCTGACTGACCGAATCGAGGTTGCTAGGCGATTCGCAGGTGAGTGGGGAGTCGTGCTGGTGCTCAAGGGCTCGCCAACCGTCACGGCCTCGCCCGAAGGCGTTGTGATGATCAACTCAAGCGGCAACGCGGGAATGGCAACTGGCGGCTCGGGGGACGTGCTTACCGGGCTGATCGCTTCCTTCATCGGTCAGGGGCTGGATGCCTTCACAGCTGCCTGGCTCGGCGTATACGTGCACGGCTTCGCAGGCGACGTCGCCCGCTCCCGCTACGGCGAGATGGGGCTCATCGCCGGCGACATCCTGCGCGCCGTTCCGGCTGTTCTCCGCGAACTCGAAAAGACCAAGCGAGGGGAAAACCGTTGAGTTCTTTCGTCAAATACCAGCTACCCGCCATCCTCTACGCGGCGTTGATCTTCACGCTCTCGTCGATCCCGAGCCTGTCGCCGCCGCCGCTCGGTCTTCATCTGAGCGACAAGTTCTACCACTTCACGGAGTACGCTCTGTTCGGCTACCTGTGTAGCAGAGCCTTTTACTACCAGAGCAACCGTGTTCTGCGCGATTTCGCGCTCATTCTCGTTCTCGTCGTCGGCTCGCTTTACGCCATCAGCGACGAACTTCACCAGTCCTTCGTGCCTGGCCGCTACCCGGAGGTGGCGGATTTCGTCGCCGACGTTTTTGGGCTGATTCTGGCCGTGGTCGTCTTCGGCCAGCGGGACAAAATCCGCAGACGTCTGCGCAGGCTGTTTCGCAGGGTGAAGCCATACCGTCCTGCCAGTTCGTCTTCCCGGATGACCGAACCAGCGAGTCACAACGCGGAATTCGCATTTCAGCAATCGGACTTCTCGCGGCATGACCGAACCCATTCCTGAACTGAGTCCCCGCGAGCTCCTGGCCCGCGACGTTACGGAGGTCTGGGACAAGGTAAGAACCGTCCTGCTCCTGTTCTTTGGGCTGGTGGCTCTCGGCACCTTCGGCTACATGCTCATTGAGGGCTGGAACCCGATCGACTCGATTTACATGACCGTGATCACCATCGCGTCGGTCGGGTACCGGGAAATTGGCCCTCTCCATCTCTGGGGCCGCATTTTCACAATGGCCCTGATATTCTTCGGTCTGATCGTCGTGTCGGTTTTCGTCGCTTCTGTCACGAGCCTCTACGTCGAAAGGGAGCTCCAAAAAGCTTTCAGGAGCCGCCGCATGCTGAAGCAAATCCAAAAGCTGCGCGATCACGTGATTTTGTGCGGGGCTGGCGACACCGGTCGTCAGGTGATCGAGGAGTTCCAGCGGGTCGGGCAACCCCTGGTGGTCATCGAAATCAATCCCGAGCACGTGCAGGTTCTCAGCGAGGCTTTTCCAGACCTGCCGATCATCGAGGGCGACGCCACAAAGGACGAGACCCTGGTGGCCGCCAACATTCAACACGCTCGAGGTCTCATCAGCAGCCTGGCCGAGGACGCCGACAACCTGTTCGTCGTGATCAGTGCCCGTGCGCTGAATCCCAGCCTCTACATCGTCGCCCGCGCCGTTGACCCGCACACCCAGCAGAAGCTGGTTCGCGCTGGCGCCAATCACGTCATTTCGCCGAATGTGATTGAAGGCTTGCGGATGGCTTCGGTGGTGCTGAGACCCTCTGTGGTGGATTTCCTGGAGATCATCATGCGAGGCGGCGAAGTCGAGATGCGGATGGAGGAAATCGACGTTCCCGAAGACTCGCCGCTGATTGGAAAGACCCTGCGCGAGCTGCAAATTCCCCAGCGTACAGGCCTGATTGTGCTCGCCATTCGACGGAAGGCTGGCCACAAATTCGAGCTGAATCCCGGTCCGCAAACCGTTCTGCATGCTGGCGACCGTCTGATCGTCCTCGGCGAGATTCACGAAGTTGACCTGCTGAGGACCTACCTGCGCGAGGGTACAATCCCGGAGAAACCGGTCGAGTCGCAGGCTTAGCAAACCGGCCTCGCTCGTTAAGTGCCGGAACAGAGACCAGGATCACGACAGGTGCCGCCCCCGGTTACAACTGAGGTCTGGCGTCAGACGCCCCCGACTCGGCAAAGCCTCACGGAGCTGACATGAGAATTCTTCGCACGCGGCAACGAAGCCACATGTTCTTCCTGATGCTCGTTTTCACAGCGCTTGTGCTCACTCCGAGCGCCTCACGGGCCTGGGATAAATTCTTCCTCATGCCAGAAAATCGCTTGCGCCTGGCTCTGGGCTACGGTGCTTTTCGGATTTCCCACGATCGTTTTCCCGAAGTCTACACCTCGCGCTGGACCTACCCCGCTGGCCTTCTCGTCCAGGTGCGGGTCAAAGGCTTCCCCGTGCTACTCAATGTCCGGCATCTCACCCAGAAAAGGCGCAACCCGATCCAGCCAGACGAAACCACACCACCCTGCTCGGCAACGTGGCAGCAAACCATTTTCAATTTGGGGGTCGGCACAGGTGGCGGCCGCGTGGGGCGATTTCAGTCGCAGGTTGCTTTCGGCCTGTCAATCCACAGGATCAAGGAGCCCGCTCCGTTTCCTGTCATGGGCAAGTGTTCCTCCACAGCAACCGGTTTCTTCATCATGACCGAAGTGGAGTATTTTCTGGTGCCGAGAGTCAGCGTGGGGTGGGAGTTCGAATTGAGCTCAGCGGGTGCACAGAAAACTGCGGCTTTCGAGGCCAACAGCGTGGGTGGGCTCTACTTCGGCGGGACCATCAACGTGTACGCGTTTTGAAGCAACGACAGGCGCTCCGTCGGGCCTCGAGCAGCAAACAAAGTAGCGCAAGCCTGGGGATTAACTCACTGCAACTGCCCCATTTTTCTGCGCCCTCTCCTTAATCTTCCGAAGCAAACACGTCCTGAAGAG
>JAADFT010000492.1 GCA_013152765.1 Calditrichota bacterium
CGACCTGAACCTGACGTTTGACGACGACTCAGACAAGCCCAACTGGGGCATTTACTCCCTGCCCAACAAGTACACCAGCGTGCTCTGGGACGCTACCGGAGGCGTCGGTGGTTCAGGCGCCATGCTGTTCAAGGACAGCGGCTGGGGCTTCGCGATCGAGCGGCCCATCAAGGCGACGCCGGGCACGCCGTTCCGCCTTCAGGTTGATGTGAAGGTGCGAGGCATCGATCAACCGCTGTACCTGCAGGTAGCAGGCATCACCGGCAAGCCGGTGGCGGTGGACATCCACGAGCACACGGATTTCACCACCGTCGAGCTCACGGGCCTGGCTGTGGCCGAAGATCGTCGGCGACACCCGCTACGGCCCGGACTCCGTGTGGGTCGACAACCTGATTTACGACGACGACGCGCCGCTGCCCACCTACGCCGTGCGCGGCACCGTCACACTCAGCGACAATCCGCCGGATCAGTCCGGGACGATCGTGACCGTGTTGGAGACCGGCTTTGCCGACACGACCAACGCGGCTGGAGAGTACGAAATCGGCGGGTTGATCAACGGTCTGTACACGCTGGCTTTCCACCACGACTTTTACAAGGACTTCCAGGACACCGTGCGTGTACAGGACGGCGACGCAGTCTACGACGTAACCCTGATCCGCAATCACAAGCCGATTGCTAACGCTGGAGCCGACATCAGCGGTGCTCAGGTGGCTCGCTACGTCTACCTGGACGGCTCCGGTTCTTACGACCCGGATGGCGACTCGCTCTCCTACAAGTGGACCCAGACCGGTGGTCCGAAGGTCATCCTCGGCCATGCTGATCAGCCAGTGGCGGGCTTCCGGCCGGACACGTTGGGCACGTACGTGTTCACGCTCGTCGTGTCGGACGGCACGGAAGAGAGTGACCCGGACTCCGTCACGGTGGAAGTAACCGTGCCAGGACCCGAGTCGTACGGCTACGAGTACGTCAGCGACTTTCCTGGCGCAGACACCAACGTGCACGGTGTGGGCGTCGATCCAGAGGGCAAAGTCTGGATCGGTTCGTACGGTGGCAACTCGGGAATCCAGGTTCGCTACCCGGATGGTACGCCTGCACCCTTCTCGCCCATCGTGTACGGTGTTGTCGGCGAGGACACGGTCTGGGTGTTCAACCGTTGCCGGGGCATCGAGATCGGCCCGGACGGGATGGTGTACGTGTCCACTTCCAGCGCGGAAGGTGGACCGGCTATTCTGAAGTTCGACTACCGCACCGGTGAGCCGCTGGGCGGTATCAAGCGGAACGCTTCGCCCGCGAAGGTGGGCGTGGATCAGGACGGTCACATCTTTGTGGCCAACGTAGCTCATGCGGCCAACGGGTACAAAATCACGATCTACAACGCGGATTTCGACTCAGTCGGTGTGATCGACGCCTCGCCGGCCAACGGCGGCCCGGATTTCGGCTTCACGCGCGCCATCGAAGTCTCGCCGGACGGTCAGAAACTTTTCGTCGGCGATCTGGACAAAGGCGGTGTGTACCTCTTTGAGGGCTCCGCAAGTTCAGGCTACACGTACACCGGCGAGGTGCCGGGTCCCTTCCTCTCCGTGCAGGGTCTCGACCTGGACCACCACATGCGTCTCTGGGTGCACGACGGTGTGCAGAACAGCGGTGGTCCCTACTACCTGCACATCTACAGCCCGGACCTGGAGGTCCGCGAGAGCCTGCGGATGGAAGGCGAGAACCGCGGTGCCGGGTTCGCCATGAACGACAGCCTGGTGTACATCATCGACTTCCTGCGGCACAAGGTGGAGCGCTGGGCGATCAAGGGCACGCAGGTACCGCCACTGGCCACGCCGCTCAGCGTTGTGGCTCGCGACGACAACTTCGGCAAGCCGACGCTGCTGGACTCTGTGATCACGGTTTCTGGTTTCGTGACGGCTTCCAACCAGTTCGGCAAGAAGGGCCCGGCCTACATTCAGGATGCCTTGCTTGGCAACGCTGGTGTAGCCATCTACGACCAGACCGTCGCGGACTCCGTGAAGATCGGCGACCGCATCTCGATCACGGGCAAGGTCGGCTTCTTCCGCGGACTGACGGAAATCGTGGACGTGCAGTCGCTCACCATTTGGAGCTCGGGCCACGAGGTGAAACCGCGGGTGGTCACGTGTGCGGATCTGGCTGACGGCGTGGGCGAGGCTCTGGAAGGCGTCCTGGTGATGATCCGGAACGTCACCACCACAGCCACCGAGTTCCCGTCGAACGGGACGATCACGATCTCGGACAGCACGGGAAGTGCGACGGTGTTCATCGACCGGGACACGGACATCGCCGGCACGCCTGTGGTGGCGCAGACGTTCGACATCATCGGCATCGTCGGGCAGTACGATCGCGAGTCGCCGTACTGGCAGGGCTACCAGCTCATGCCGCGCAGCAAGGCGGATCTACCCCTGGCCACCGGCGTGGACGAAAAGGGCAACAGCACGTTGCCGAAACAGTTTGCTCTGTACCAGAACTACCCCAACCCGTTCAACCCGACGACCACCATTCGCTACGATTTGCCCAAGGCTGTGCACGTGAAGATCGACGTGTACAACGTTCTTGGGCAAAAGGTGGCGACTCTGGTGGACGAAGAGCAACTGCCCGGGTTCAAGAGCGTGGTGTGGGACGGACGGGATGACTTCGGCCAGCCGGTGAGCAGCGGTACGTACATCTACCGCATCCAGGCAGGCGATTTCGTCCGAACCCGGAAGATGACGATGCTGAAGTGATCACAAACAGCGTGCGACCGCTGCGCCGGTTGCACGGGTAGAGCGAAGGACAGGAAGGGCACGCAGTGAAGGCGTGCCCTTTTTATTTGAGTGTCCAGAAACGGTTCCTCACGGATAGAAAGCAGCCTGGAGAGCAGAAGGACACCGTCAGATTAGTTCTGCTACGTCAAAATGTGGTTGGCTTTTCGGAGTCGTGGTTTCCTAGCGCAAGATGTTGCTTAGTCTCGCCTGAAACAAGCCTGCTTTAGCAGCGGCTTCCTTTGCTAGCCCGGGGATTAAATCTCCGGGCGGAGAAGCCACGCGCCGCTTTCGCCTTTGTTTCGCGAATCTGACGTAGTGGAATTAGTGGTAGACTTAGGAAAAAGCACAACGCAGGTTGGGATGTTGGTGGGAAGTCACTTACCGGAGCCCTGGGATTTGATCGTCGGCCTGGCGGGCAATCCTCGGGCACACATGGCGGG
>JAADFT010000493.1 GCA_013152765.1 Calditrichota bacterium
CCGCCTCCGCAGCCTGCTGCCTCCGAAGAAAGACAGGACAAACCGGAAGAACAAGGGCAGTTGCCCTCGGTGTTGCGACGTTTTGCGCCGCCCAAGTTCAGCCGCGAAGCCATCGGCCAGCCCATGCAGCCGCAGATTCAGCCGCGGGCCGGTGGTGGTCAACAGGATTCCAAGTCGCGGTTCATCGGCGATTTCTCGCTAAACACGTACGCGTGGGACTACGCTCCCTACATTCTGTACATGAAACGCCGCATGGCCAGCAACCTCTACCCGCCACCGGCGTTTACCAGGTTGGGCATCATTCACGGTAGCGTTGTGCTCCATTTCAAAGTCATGCCGGACGGCGAGGTGCAGGACCTGGAAGTGGAGTCGTACGACTGTCACCAATCGCTCGTCGAAACCAGTCTGCAGGCGGTGCGCAATTCGTCGCCGTTCAAACCGTTGCCGCGGGACTTTCCGGAGCCTTACCTGGAACTCCGCTGGACGTTCATGTACGTGGTGTACGGGCCGGACGGTCAGCCTCAGTGACCGATGGGTGTCTGCCGCTGGCCTTTTTGGAGAAGAGGTTCCCCGTTGTGGCGCAAAGAAAGGCTGCTGACGGCGGCGACCTGCAAGTTTGTTTTGTTCAGGCTAAGTCTACTACGTCAGATTCGCGAAACAGAGGCGAAAGCAGCGCGTGGCTTCTCCTAAAGGAAGCCTCCTGCTAAAGCAGGCTTGTTTCAGGCGAGGCTAAGCAACAACTCGCCCTGGAGAAACCACGACTCCGAAAAGCCAACCGCATTTTGACGTAGCAGAACCAAGACAACCTAAGGGAGAACATGGAGCAGTTCTGGCAGGAGATGGTGAAAGGCGGGGTCATGATGATCCCGCTGGCGTTTTTCTCGATTCTTGGTCTTGCTGTTTTCATCGAGAAACTGATCGTTTTGCGTCGCAAAGCGGTTCTGACGCCGGAAATTGTGCGTTTGATCGAGAACCTGCACGACGAAGACGAAGTGGCGCAGCTCAGGGCGCTGTGTAAGGTCAAACCCGGGCCCTTCGCGCGAATCGTGGCTCTGGCTTTGGAAAACCGCAATTTGCCGAAGGAAGAAATCGAGGGGCTCATCGAAGAGCAGGGTCGGCAGGAGGTCCGCGTTCTGGAACGCGGTCTGGTGGCGCTGGAAACCGTGGCCGGGGCTTCGCCGCTGCTGGGCTTGTTGGGCACGGTTCTGGGCATGATCAAGGTTTTTCACGTGATTGCAGTGCAGGGCGTGGGGCAGGCAGCTCCCCTGTCCGCTGGGATCAGCGAGGCCCTGATCACCACGGCGGCAGGGCTCTCGATCGGCATCCCGGCCCTGGTGGCCTACAACTACTTCGCCAGCCGGGCGGAGGGGCTGATTCTGGACATCGAGAAGTACTCCTCCCTGTTGCTGCGGCGGTTGCGTGCCCTTGCTCTCAATGCTCAGGGCCAGGAAGAGGCGTCGCAGGGAAAATGAAGCTGCTGGAAAAACGGCGCCGCCGCATCTCGATCAACATCACGTCGCTGATCGACGTCCTGTTCCTGCTCCTGATTTTCTTCATGATTTCCACGACTTTCAGAGAGCAGCCGGGCATGAACCTGATTCTGCCTGCCGCCTCGCACGGCAAAGTGGAGCAAATCGACCGGCTTGTGGTCAACATCGGCGCGGACAAGAAAATCTACGTGGGCGAGCAGCTGGTGGCCCCCGACAGCCTGGAGCAGGTCTTCAGGCAGATCCTGCCCCGGCTCAGGGAGAAGAAACTTGTTCTGCGTGCGGATGAGTCGGTGCCGCACGGCCTGGTTGTGGAGGTCATGGACGCGGCCAAGGGGGCTGGCCTCGAAACGGTGATCATCGCGACCCGGGTCAAAACGCGACAGCCGTGAGACGCCTTTCAGGACGAAAGGGGATCCAGTGGGCACACACAAAGCAACGCGAGTGGGGAAGCTGATTCCGTCCGGCATCCGGCGGATGTTCGAGATCGCGTACGAACGTAAGGATGTGGTGAACCTGTCGATCGGCGAGCCGGACTTCGACGTTCCCGACCCGGTAAAGCAGGCGGCAGTGGAGGCGATCTGGTCGGGGCGGAACAGGTACACGCCCACGCGCGGCATCCCGGAGCTGCGCGAACGCCTGATGGCGAAGCTCCAGGCCGAAGGCCACCGCGCTGAGGATGTCCTGGTCACGGCGGGGGCCACAGGCGCCCTGCTGGTCGCCATGCTGGCTTTAGTGGATCCCGGCGACGAGGTCCTGCTCTTCGATCCCTACTTCGTTGCGTACCCGAATGTGGTCATTCTGGCTGGGGGTGTGCCCCGTTTTGTCAGCACGTACCCGGATTTCCGCCCGAATCTCGCCGCTCTGGAAAAGGCCGTCTCGCCGCGCTGCAAGGCAATTCTGCTCAACTCCCCCAACAACCCGACCGGTGCGGTGTGGACCAAAGACGAGCTCCAGGCGCTGGTGGATTTCGCCGAGAAGCACGGGCTCACGATCATTTCCGACGAGGTCTACGAGCTGTTTGCCTACGACCGCGAGTTCGTCAGCGTTGGGACACTCACCGATCGCGCGCTGGTGATCAACGCCTTCTCCAAATCCGCGGGGATGACCGGCTGGCGCCTCGGCTACGTCTCGGGTCCGGCGGATTTGCTGGACGACATGGCCCTGCTTCAGCAGTACACCCACGCCAGCCTGAATTCCGTGGCCCAGTTCGCGGCGTTGACGGCGCTGGAGACGCCGATCACCGACCACGTGGCCGAGTTGCGGCGAAAACGCGACTACGTGCGGAAACGGCTTTCGGGCGCGTTTGAGCTGGCGCCTCCGGAGGGCGCCTTTTACGTGTTTGCCAGGGCACCCGGCGACGACGCCACGGCCTGGGCAGAGCGTTGCCTGGAGGCTGGTGTGCTGGTGATCCCGGGCAACACATTTTCGCGCCGGGACACCCACTTCAGGAATTTCGTACGCGGCCAGCTGGGAGGCGCTCGAGAAGGGGGTTTCCATCCTGTTGAGTTGCGCCGAGGCGTTCGAGGCTTAGGTGTGCTACGTCATTTTTGCCTGACTAAGGCACCTACGTCGCGTTTGCTTCAGAGAGGCAAAAAGCGCAACATGGTTTTCCGCCCGGGGATCAAATCCCCGGGCTGGCAAGAAAGTCCGCCTGCTGAAGCAGACTTACCTCACGCGAAGATCAGCGGCGTCTCTCCTTAAGAAGACTGCGTTCGTGAAGGGTCAACAGCGTTTTGACGTAGCAGAAGTAATTCTGGCGCTTCGTTTCTACCTGTGCTTTTCGGCGACAGACCGGCTGTGAAAGCGAGGCCCTTGCGGCGTACGGCTCACTCCTGTTCGGCAAGCAGGAGATTCTTCAGCGCTCCGCGCAAGTTGGGGAAGCGGAAAGCGTGGCCCGCTGCG
>JAADFT010000494.1 GCA_013152765.1 Calditrichota bacterium
TTCACACTGGACGTTGCGAGTCTGCCAGCAGGCGTGTACGTGCTGCGTGTGCGGGCAGGTTCGACCTCGACAACGCGCAAGTTCTGCGTGGTCAGGTGATTTGCGGGGCTTTTCCCACGAGGACCTCACGTGTTTGGCCAGCCAAATGCCGGAAAACGCAAGTCTTCGTTGACATTTCCGGATGAATCCCCTAATTTACGCGTGTGTAACAAGCCAACAGGGAGCCCGGTGCAGCTGCAGGCTACGGGCGCACTTGCGGGCCAAGCCGTCAATCCACACAGTGAGGTACAGCCATGAATCGAGACCGGCATGAAAAGCGCGAACTGGACCGGCGCGATTTTCTGAAACTCGGAGCAGCGGCAGGCGTGGGCGCGGCTCTTGCTTCCACACAGGCCTTCGCCGCCGGAAGTCACCCCAAACCTCTCGGCGGACCAGCCAAAGAGTTCGTCGCGCCTCCCATCGAGAAAGTCCGCATCGGTTACGTGGGTGTCGGAGGCATGGGCACAGCGCACGTGCGGAACCTCGTGCGGATTCCGGGCTGCGAGATTCGCGCCGTGTGCGACATCGTGCCGGAACGCGTGGAGCGGGCTCAGAAGATCGTGATGGATGCCGGTTTCCCGAAACCCGAGGGCTACACACGCGGGCCCTACGACTTCAGGCGCCTGTGCGAGCGGGAAGACCTGGATCTGGTGTACACCGCCACGCCCTGGGAGTGGCACGTGCCCGTCTGCGTGGCCGCGATGGAAGCGGGCAAACATGCGGCCACCGAGGTACCCGCCGCCGTCACACTGGACGAGGCCTGGCAGCTCGTCGAGACCTCGGAGCGCACCCAGCGCTATTGCATCATGATGGAAAACTGCACCTACGACCGCGAAGAGATGATGATCTTCAACATGGTGCGCCAGGGGCTGCTGGGCGAGATTCTGCACGGCGCCGCGGGCTATCTGCACGACCTGCGCCACGTCAAGTTCAATTTCGCCGCGCGCGGTGAAGCCATCTGGCGGCTTGCCCACTCGATCAGGCGAAACGGCAACCTCTACCCCACCCACGGGCTCGGTCCCATTGCCCAGGTGATGGACATCAACCGGGGTGACCAGTTCGACTATCTCGTCTCGATGAGCACAAAGGCCATGGGACTCAGCCTGTACGCCGCTGAGGTGTTTGGTCCGGAGTCCAAATGGGCCAACATCAAGTACGCCCTCGGCGACGTCAACGTTACCCTGATTCGCACGAAGAAGGGTCGCACCATCACGCTCTACCACGACACCAACTTGCCGCGGCCGTACAGCCGGATCCACCTGGTCCAGGGCACCAAGGGCATCGCCCGCAAATGGCCGGATCCGCGTCGCACCTCGGGTGTAATGGGCTTTGTGTACATCGAAGGCCGCAGCCCAACGCACAAGTGGGAGACGCTGGAAAGCTACCGGGCGGAGTACGAGCACCCCTTGTGGAAGGATCTGGAGGAAATGTCCAAGGGCGCCGGACACGGCGGGATGGACTACATCGAGGACTACCGCCTGATCAAGTGCCTGCGCGAAGGCGTGCCGCTGGACATGGACGTGTACGACGCCGCGGCGTGGAGCGCCATCTCGGAGCTGACGGAGATTTCCGTCGCCAACCGGAGCCGCCCGGTGGACATTCCTGATTTCACCCGTGGCGCCTGGAAGAAGCGCCCGCCGCTGGGGATTCTGAGGGCGTAGCAGTCCAGCCAAGAAACCCGTTTTTTGAGCCGGCTTTCTCCTGATCCAAAGGCCCCCTGAAGAGAGGAGGAACCGCTTGCAAAATCACGGGTTTTCTCCGTGAGAAGTAGAAAGGGCGTTTGCAGCCGCACCAGCAGCGGGAGAGAAAGTCGCTGCTTTGGGTCGAATTCCACGACGAATTTCGGACAAGGCCATGAATCGCGTAAACTGGCGGCAACGAATCGTCGTGTCACCTGATTTGCACCACGGCGATCCTTGCATCAAGGGCACTCGAATCCCCGTGTCGGTGATTCTTGGCAGCCTGGCCGATCGGATGACAACCCGGGAGATTTTGGAAGCCTACCCACAGTTGACCGAAGAGGACATTCGGGCTGCTTTGACGTACACCGTCGAGATGCCAGGAACAAAACTACAGATGCCCTGACCAGACGGCACCGACCACTTCTGTCAAACCTGGGGAAATTCGGCAGCCACGTTGTTTGCGAAAACTGTGTACGAGGCGCCCCTTCTGAAAATGTGACAAAAAGAACAGCCTGGAACCGGCGCCAAAACTCTACTCGGCGGCAACCGCAAAATCAACCAGCAGGAGGGACACACCATGAAACGCAGAGGCTTTACCTGGCTGATCGCCGTTGTGGTAGTCGCAGCTTTCGTCTGGGGCGTGGCGTCTCCCACGCTCGCTCAGACGCCCGGCAAGACAATCCAGCTCATCTCCCAGCGCTCGGATGGCCGCTTCACCAAGGCGGGCTGGAACCACTACGGTCCCGGCTACTGGATCCTCCACCCGTGGGAAGGAACGCTCGAAGCGCACGGCGGCATGGGCCTGCTGTGGTACTCGAAGAAGAAGTTCAAAGATTTCATCCTCGAACTGGACTACATGACGGAGGCCAAGAGCACCAACTCCGGAATTTTCGTGCGCGTCCCCGACGTGCCCACCAGTGACGACTACATCCACCACAGCTTCGAGGTGCAGATCTACGACCCGGGCACGAACAGCGGCGGCATTCACATGACCGGGGCCATTTACGACGCCCACGCACCAACCGAGCTCGCTTCGAAGGGGCCCGGCAAGTGGAACCACTACAAGATCACCTGCATCGGCAAGCGCATCAAGGTTGAACTAAACGGGAAGCTGGTCAACGATTGGGAAATGACCGCTCCCATCGGCAAGATCAAAGACTTTGCCCTGGAAGGCTACATCGGCATCCAGAACCACGACTGGAACACCCGGTGGGTGAAAAACATCAAGGTGACGGAGCTGAAGTAACGGTCGACCCGGAGGCGGTTGTTCGAATCTGACACCTCATGTTCGCCCAAACGGGGCGAAAAAACCAACGTAGCTTTGGCGCCCGGGGATCAAATCCTCCCCGGGCCATTTCGGTGCTGGGATCGTAGGAGTGGGGTAGTCTGAAATCTGTCCGCTCACCTCAGGCAACAAGCTCCGTTGCCCGTCTGCGAAACCGGCCTCTCAAAGTGCAGTACCAGCGCGGCGGACCTGCTGAAATGTGCCCGAAGGTCCCCGTTTCCAGCACCAAACCAGGGTACCGCAAACGCTCGCAGGGGGAAACAGGCTTCGCCCGAAATCGTGCGAAGATCGGAGTTTCGCGAAAACCGCAAAGGAGGAGGTAGCCGTGAAACGGCTCGTGGTTGTTCTCGCTGTGCTTGTGCTGACGTCTGCTGCCTGGTCACGTCCCGTTAAGGTAACGTCGCCAAACGGCAGAATCGTGGTCCAGATTGATGTGCAGACTTTCAAGAGACCTGTGCCTGCTGGAAGTTACGTGTGCTACGCAATCAGCGTCGACGGGAAAACGGTGGTCAAGCCATCGCCGATTCGGCTGGACCTGAAAGGAGCGCCCGCGCTCGGGCTGGGTGTCAGGATCGAAGACGTGCTCCAGCGCTCCATCGACGAGACCTCCGAGCTGCTCTACGGAAAGACTCGCTTTCTGCGCAACCACTGCAACGAGGCGCTACTGGTTCTTCGCGAAACCGGTAAGCCCGGTCGATTTTTCTACCTGACCGTTCGTGCGTACGACGACGGCGCTGCCTGGCGGCTCACTCTACCCCGTCAACCGCAGCTCAAGTCGCTAACAGTGAAGCGGGAGCGAACCGCCGTCTGTCTGGAGCCGGGAACCGCGTACGTGCTTCCACTCAAGCTACCGCACACCGGCTACGAGAACAACTACCAGGTCCTTCGGACTTCGGAAATTCCCGCGGACATGCTGATTGGGCTGCCCATGCTCGTTCATCTGGACGCAGGCCCCTGGGTCGAAATCACGGAGGCCGCTCTGCTGGACTACGCGGGATTCTACCTCAAACCCGCTGAAGTCGCTCCTGGCAGCTTCGTGGGTTTTCAGCCCACGCTGCCCGACCAGAAGGACGTGTGCGCCAGACTCACCACACCGCACAACCTGCCCTGGCGCGTCTTCATGGTCGCCGACACACCGGGGCATTTCATCGAAACGAATTTGATCTTCGCCCTGAACGAACGCAGTCAGATCGAGCGTCCCTGCTGGATCCAACCGGGAAAGGTGGCGTGGCCGTGGTGGTCGGGGCGAACCGTGCGGGGTCGTTCTTTTCGCGGGGGCATGAACACGCAGACGATGAAGTACTACATCGACTTTGCGGCCGACGCCGGTCTGGAGTATCTGCTGATCGATGCGGGCTGGTACGGCGACCATCGCGATCCGAACGCCGACATCACGACGACGATCCCCGAAATCGACATGCCCGAGATCCTGGACTACGCCAGGATGCGCGGCGTAGGCGTGCTCCTGTGGGTGAACTGGCAGTGCGTGGATCGTCAGATGGACGAAGCTTTTCCCCTGTACGAGAAGTGGGGTGTGAAGGGCGTGAAAGTGGATTACATGGATCGCGACGACCAGGAGATGGTCAATTTCTACCGTCGTGTGGTGGAGAAGGCCGCCCTGCACCATCTGGCCGTGGACTTCCACGGCGCCTACAAGCCCACTGGACTCAGCCGCCTCTACCCCAACCTCCTCACGCGCGAAGGGGTGCTGGGGCTGGAGTACAGCAAATGGAGCCGAAAGTGCTCACCCGAGCACGAGCTCATGATCCCCTACCTGCGGATGGTGGCTGGTCCGATGGACTTCACACCGGGGGCGTTCAACGTCGGGAACCAGACAACCTTCAACCCGAAGGCGAAACCACCCATGGCGCAGGGGACTCGCGCCCACCAGCTTGCCATGTACGTGGTGTACTACAGCCCGCTGCAGATGCTGGTGGACCACCCGGCTTCCTACTGGGGACAAACCGGGTTCGAGTTTCTGAAAGAGGTGCCCACGGTCTGGGATGACACCAAGTTCATCGCCGGGGAGGTGGGCGACTACGTGGTGGTGGCCCGTCGGGCCAGCGACGACTGGTACCTGGGCGCCATGACCGACTGGACCCCGCGTGATTTGAGCATCCCGCTGGCATTTCTGGGCGAGGGCCGGTATCTGGCGCAGATCTACGAGGACGCGCCCGATGCCGACCGCGTTCCCACGCACGTGCAGGCCCGCCTGCGGGAGGTCACTCCTTCCGACACGCTGCGCGTGCACCTGGCACCAGGCGGTGGGTGCGCCGTGCGGTTTCTGAAAACCTGGGATCAGGATTAGGGTACGCGTTGCTCTCACCTGGCCAAGTCGCCGTTGACATTTTCGGGGGAAAGCCTTACCTTGGCGCAGTTTCGAGTGGAATGACGAAACCCGTTGTCAACACAAGGGCAGCTCGGAGGCGGAGGCATGTTCTGGTCGAATGTGTTCGTGTGGGACGGAAAGGGTGATGCTCTGGACAAGCTGGTGGACGCGGTGTACCGACCGACGCTGCAGGTTTTGCGCGAGGACCGGAAACGCCAGGCCACGGTGGCCATCACGAGCGAGCTGTTGCAAAAGCTCCACCAGAAAGCCACGCGCGACATCCTGCTGGAGCTCCGTGACCTGGCTGTCCTGCAGCAGATCGATTTCGCCACGGTAGAACAGAGTGACCTGCCGCCTGCCGAGCTCGAATCCTACCTGAATCGCGAGCGTACGACGCTCCTGGAG
>JAADFT010000495.1 GCA_013152765.1 Calditrichota bacterium
GGCTTTGCCTGCCGCTGCCAGACGCCCGATGACCTTCGAGGATCTCTACAAGGTTCAGCACCTCAGTTCCCCACGGCTTTCACCGGACGGCGAACAGATTTTGTTCGTCGTGTCAGAGGCGAACTGGGACGCCAACCGTTTCATCAGCCAGATCTGGCGCGTGGACAGCGACGGTTCAGGGCTCACCCAGCTCACGCGCCACGAAAAGGGAGCCACGGATCCGCAGTGGTCTCCAGACGGCTCGCTTGTCGCCTTCCGCAGCTCCAGAGACGGGAAAACGCAGATCTACCTCATGTACGCCGAGGGCGGTGAGCCCTGGAAGCTGACTAACCTGAACAACGGCATTCAAGGCTACGCGTGGGACAGGACGGGAGACTGGATCTACGCGCTGGCGCCGGACACCCTGAGCCCGAAGGAACAGGAGCGCAAGAAAGAAAAACTCGACGCCTACGACGTCGACGGCAACCTGAAACCCGTACACCTGTGGCGTTTTCAGGTAAGCAGTGGGGAAGGCGAGCGCCTCACGTCTGGCCCGTTCTCGATTCGCTCCTTCCGGCTTTCACCTGACGGCAAACGAATTGCTTTCATCGCCGCGCCGTCGCCTTTGCGCGATGCCGATCCGGGCAACGAAATCTACCTGCTCGACGTCGCCACTCGCAAGGTCAGGCGGATCACGAACAACAAGGCCATCGAAAGGAGCCTGGCCTGGGTGCCGGATGGCAGCGCCCTCACGTTCGTTTCCGACTCCAACGAAAAGCTGGAGACCTACTACCAGGAGTCCATTTTCTGGCTCGACCTGGCAACAGGTCAGGCCCGCGATCTTCTCCCCGGCTTTCGGTGGCAGGTTTACAGCCACTTCTGGACCACGCGCAAGGGGAAACCCGGCGAGATCGTTTTTCTGGCTAACACAGGGGTCACAACCCAGTTCTTCGCGTTGAACCCGGAATCAGGAAAATGGCGCCGTCTCACGGATTTCCAGGGCGTTTTTTCCAGCCCGCAGTACCGCGACAAGCTGCACAAACTGGTCTTTCTACGAACCGATCCCACACACCCCTACGACGTCTTTCTGGCCGACCTGAAGAGGCTCAGCAACCCTGTCCAGATTACACACTTCAACACCTGGGTCGACACATTGTCGCTGGCCAGGTACCAGGTGGTTCACTGGCTGAGCACCGACGGCGCAGAGGTCGAGGGCATTCTGATCACGCCGCCGGATTACACCCCCGACCGCCGCTACCCGCTGCTGCTGCAAATTCACGGTGGTCCCGAGTCGTCCTACAAACTGCAATTCAGCACGAGCTGGGTGCGCTACCCCCACGTGCTCGCCGGAAACGGCTACGTGATCCTCGAGCCCAACTACCGCGGCTCCACCGGTTACGGCGACGCCTGGATGCGAGCCATCATTGGGCACTACTTCGAGAAGGATTTCGAGGACCTCATGTCGGGCGTCGACGCCATGATGGCCAGGGGAATCGCCCATCCCGACAGCCTGCTCATCCACGGTTGGAGCGCGGGCGGGCACGAAACCAACTGGGCCGTAACGCACACGGATCTTTTCCAGGCCGCGGCATCCGGCGCCGGAGGGGCCGACTGGCTCAGCTTCTACGCGCAAACGGACATGCACTACATCCGCGAAATCTGGCACGCTTCGATTCCGTACGAGAACTGGCAATTCTGGCTCAAAAAGTCGCCCGTCCTGTACGTGAAGAACGCCACCACGCCGACGTTGATTTTCTGCGGCGAGAACGATCGGCGCGTCCCGTTTCCGCAAAGCAAAGAAATGTACATCGGCCTGAAACGCTACGGCTGTCCCGTGGAGTTCGTCGCCTTTCCGCGCGAGGGGCACGGGTTGCGAGAACTGCGCCACCAGATGCTGAAAATGAAGAAAGAGTTCAACTGGTTCGAACACTACCTCCGCGGCGCGAAATTGCTGTCGCTGGATGAGATCGACGTCTCACCCTGAGTGCTTGAACCGCGCGGGAGAAGAAGCAGGATGCCCAAAACCCAGCCCTTTGAGGAACACCTGGACCAGTACGAGGCCTGGTTCGACGAGCACGGGCCCGTGTACGAATCGGAACTGCAGGCCATGCGGACGCTTCTGCCACAAGCCGAACGCAGCGTGGAGATTGGCGTGGGCAGTGGCCTGTTCGCGGCGCCACTCGGGATTCGATTCGGCGTTGAGCCATCCAGCAAGATGCGAGCTCTCGCCAAACAGCGCGGGGTGAAGGTGGTCGCCGGTGTGGCCGAGCACCTGCCCCTTCGCACAGCTGCTTTCGACCTGGCCAGCATGGTTACAACCATTTGCTTCGTGGACGACGTGTCGGCGTCCCTGCGGGAAGTGTGGCGCATCCTGAAACCCGGTGGTGCCTTTCTGCTTGGCTTCGTCGACCGGACGAGCCGGCTGGGTCAGCTTTACGAGACCCACAAGGCCGAAAACGTGTTCTACCGCCTGGCCACATTCTACTCGACGGACGAATTGCTCCAGCACCTGGAGCGGGCCGGATTCGGTGAGTTCAAGATCGTGCAAACGGTTTTCGGCCTGCTACACGAGATTCGGGAACCCGAGCCTGTGAAAGAAGGTCACGGCGAAGGGGCGTTTGTGGTCATCCGGGCTCGGAGACAGGGTTGACAAGGAGAAACGTGTTCCCAAAAGTCAAATTGGACCGATTCACCTGGCGCGGGCTCGTGTGGGGCACCCTGAGTCTGGCCGGTCTGACGTACGAGATCTTCTTCCGCGCCCGGGAACTCTTCGTGATCCTGGGCTACTCGCTTGTGCTCGGAATCAGCCTGTACTACATCTTCGTCCTTCGGGACGAGCCCCACGAATGAGAAGCGGCGTCGGCAAAGCGTTTGCAGCGCTCCTCCTACTGGGGGCTGACGCCCAGTTACCGCCGGTTCGCGTGTTCGAAATCGAGAGGCATCCGGCCCTCCCGCAGGCGTCCTTCTCCCAACCCCACCCCTGGGATGCCCTGAGCTACAAAGTCCAGCTGCAGGTTCTACCTCGCGAGAAACAGATCCGGGGGCGAGTCGACATCCTCGTTCGCAACCGGACGGCCGAGCCGCAGTCCCGTCTGCGCTTCGACCTGCTGGATCTGAGCGTAGATTCCGTCCTCGCCAACTCCGTGCCCGCTGATTTCGAGAGACCACCCCGCTTCGTGGAAGTGCTCCTGCCCACCTCCGTCGATCCCGGCGAAACCACCAGAGTCACGATCGCCTACCACGGCACTCCCGTCAACGACGGTTTCGGAGGGTTCTTCTTCTCGCCCCGGGTTGCCTACACGATTGGAGAAGGGATCCACACAAACCCTCCCAGCATGACCCGGGCCTGGATTCCGAGTTTCGACCGCCCGGACGACAAAGCGCTCTTCGAACTCACCG
>JAADFT010000496.1 GCA_013152765.1 Calditrichota bacterium
CTACGCCCCGGCTTTGCATGGCGACACATGCTTCGTGTATCCCTTCAGCGACACGAACGTGGTCTGGCTGGACTGGGGCGGTCCAGGTGGAGCGCGCTTCAAGGAGCAGCCTGTTTCCCCAGGCGAGGAACTGCTTGCGGACACAACGTTCGTCTACCGTGTGCACCTCGAAGACGAGCGGACCTACTACGACGGGGACTCGGACCTGAGCATCAAAGTGACCGACACAGTGCCGGGGGAAGGCTGGATCTGGAAGCGCTTCTACCCCGGCGACAGCTGGCGCATTTATTTCACGGTCCGTGACCTGGTTCAGGCGGAGGGTGATTCGGCCGAAGTGCGTCTGCGCGTGCGCGGAACCACGTTGGCACCTACCAATCCGGACCACCATCTTGTTGTTCAGCTAAACAGTCACGAAGTTGGGGAGGCCTTTTTTGACGACCGGGACGAGATTGTCTTTTCTGCGGGTATTCCCGTAGCGTGGCTTCGCTCGGGCGAGAATGAAATTCTGCTGAGTTCTGTGGCTGTGCCGGGTGTGTACCTGAGCCAGTTCTACCTCGACTGGGTGGAGGTTGCGTATCCTCGCAGGTTGAGGGTGAGCGTCGACGATCCGCTGGACGCGTGGCTCGAAAACAGCGAGACGGCCGGTGTGGTTTCTGTGGCCGCTGATTCTGTTTCGCGACCGATTTTCGTTGATCTGAATTCAGATGCGATCCTGAAAGGCGTTCTGGAAGATCGCTCGTTTGCAGCCCGAGTACACGTACTCTCGGCTGGATACGCGGACGGCAACCGTTGTGTCATTCAGGTCGGCAGCGAGACGGTTGTCCAGGGCGGGCACCGCGGACACAATCTGGTCGTGTTGAATCCCCGTACTGGCAGGGTTGAAGAGATTCGCTGGTTCGACACCTACCGGGATTCCTCCGAGGCGAACGCAATGGCGGCGTTTATCGATTCGCTGCCGGAGAGCACGGTTGTACTCGCTGGAATTCGTGACGAGGGGAGCGTGAGCATGACAGCTCGTGCGCACGCTGCCCTGCATATCGGAAGTGCTTTGTCGGAGCAGGTTGGAACGCGGGACTCCTGGTGTCTGGTGGGTTGGAAGGGTGCCGAACCAGGCTCCGTGCCGGAAGTGTGGAAACCGCAAGGAAGCGGAGCGGCTGAAGTAGACACAACCCTGACCTTCCCGGAAGGACCCACTCGTCGCTTCCGTTTTGTTCGCCCTTCTGCGGACAAACTGCACCTGCTTGTGGCGGATCCGCGCAGTGCTCGCCGACCAGACAGGATTCTCCTGGACTCTTACGGCAACCTGGCGGATTCCACACGAGGTGCAGACTACCTGATCATAACTCACCAACGCTTTTTGCCAGCCGCCAAAAGATTGGCGGACTACCGCCGTGCGCACAATGGTTTCCGCGTAGCGGTCGTCGACGTCCAGGACATTTACGATGAGTTCAACTACGGGATCAAAGATCCGGAGGCGATTCGAGATTTCGTTACCTACGCGTTCTGGAAATGGCGAAAGCCTTCCCTGCGTTTCTTGCTACTGCTTGGCGACGCGTCCTGGGACTTCCACGGAACCTCGGAAGGCGCCAGGTATCGGGACTTTGTTCCTTCTTTTGGCAAACCTGTAAGCGACAGCCGGTTTGTGTGCGTTGACGGACCGGACGACAAGCTTCCGGATCTGGCTGCCGGTAGAATCGCTCTCACGACCCTCGAAGAGGCGCAACGTGTCGTCGACAAGATCATTGAGTACGAACAACAGCCGCCGTCTCCGTGGGTGAAACGGGTTCTACTGATTAGCGGTGGCTTCGATCATTTCGAGCAGGGCCTTTTTGGGACCCAAAACAGGCGGTTGGCGGAAGCCTACCTGAGCGCTCCGCCTGCCTCGCTCACGTGGTCAATGGTTAGCAAGAAAACGGAAGGGTACTACGAAGGGGAAGGCAGAGAGGACATTGCGCGGGCAATAAACAGGGGGGTATTGTGGGTGAATTTCATCGGTCACGCCGGCAGCCGTACCTGGGACCTGATGTACCACCACCAGGACGTCGATGAGCTCGAGAATGCTCCTGCCTACCCTTTTGTAACCAGCATGACTTGCCACACCGCGCGCTTCGCAAATCCCTACCAGGAGAGCTTTGGCGAGCACTTTGTAGACGCGCCGGAGCGGGGCGCCATTGGTTTCTTGGGCACTTCAGGTTGGGGCTACGTGCACCAGGACGAGCTCTACCTTGAGAAAATCCTGAAAGTTGCATTTCGTGACTCCGTCAGGCCGCTGGGGGACATCGTCTGGCTGGCGAAGCTGGCCTACTGGTCCACCATCGGCGACGGGACCCTGAGCCAGACCATGGTTGATCAGTACACGCTTCTTGGTGACCCGGCGGTTGCCCTGGCGCTGCCCAAACGCCCGGATTTGTCAATCGGGCCGGAAGACCTCGCGGTCAGGCCGGCTCGTCCTTCCCTGCGAGACAGCGTGATTTCGGTCAGGCTAAGAATCCACAATTACGGCCTCGCGACGCCCGGAAGTGTTTCCGTTTCGCTCGTGGACTTGCCGGAGAACGCAGCATCAGTGCCAGTTTACCTTGGTAAGCTGCCACCGCTCGGTTACGAGGATTCGCTGAGCACGGACTGGCACCTGCCGCCGCAGCCCGGACGGCATGTTCTGGTGGCTGAAGTTCAGGCTGACAGCAGTGAGGAAGTGAGCCTGGGGAACAACCGCGCTGAGCTGGAGATCGAGGTCTCCGAAGCCGGAGCGGAAATGCGCTGGCCGCCACCGTTCGCCTTGCTTCCCGCTGGCCGAACCCTCAAATTGCAACTGGCTCTGGATCCTGACGTTTTCGGGAAAAAGGTCGAGGCTGAACTTGACACGTCGGAAGGATTTGACAGTCCGTTCTTGAGACGAACAGAGCTTGTTACGAGCTCCGGTCAGCGAATTGCGCAGTGGGACCCGGGTGAGCTGAGTCCGGGAAAATACTGGTGGCGTTTCCGGCTGGTCTCGGTCGGCGACACGTCCGAATGGTCTTCGGGCACTTTTCGAGTTGGCCATTTGGCGTCAGGGAACACAGGTTGGGCGCAAAGCGGCATCGATCTTGGAAACGACTTCAGCCAATCGGTGAACGTGGATTCTGCCGGGGTCGATCTTGCTCCCAGGTGGGTGAAGATTCGTGTAGAGTCAGCGGGGTACGTCGACGGCGACTACGCGAGAATTCTTGTGGAAGGGACTCCGGTCATCGAACCGCAGCGGGGTCACAACATCGCCGTCATCTCGCCAGAGGGCCAGGTAGTTGCCACAGGCACCTTTGACGTCTGGAAGTACCCGGAGCAAGCCGACAGCCTGGCTGATTTTCTCAACAACGTCGAGCCGGGGTACTACGTGGCCGCTGCGATTCGTGACGAAGGTTCGAAGAATCTCAACGAGAAAGCATTCGAGGCCTACGAGGGCATCGGTAGCGCACTGTGCCGCCAGATCGGCCCTCGAGACAGCTGGGCAATCTGGGGACAGAAAGGTCTCTCCCCGGGCCAGGCGCACGAGATCTTGAAGAAAAGCGGTACGGGTGCGGCGGTCGTCCTGGATAGTTTAAGGACCCTGGAGAAGGAAGGCGTTCTGTTAAGCCCCTGGATCGGTCCTGGAACCGGGTGGAGTCGGTTTGAGGCGCAGGTGAGTGGGAAGGGTTCCGTGGATTTGGTTGTGCTGGGGAAGGCCTCCGCCGGTGCTGCACCGGACACGCTGGTGACACTCCGCGGTGCACGAGCTTCGGTCAGTCAGGAACTCCCGGCGGATCG
>JAADFT010000497.1 GCA_013152765.1 Calditrichota bacterium
ACGTGGCCCATAAGAGCTCTCTGTGCTGCAAGTTTGGCGGCTGCGCAAAGCGCGTCCCTCCGAACCCCGGCCAACCCACTTTCAAAGGACACCACAACGGCAGAGGGAAACGCAGGGGTTCGCCCGGCCATCAAATGGCCGCGCTACGAGACAACATTCGCCCCGTAAACGGGGCTTGGGGATGTGCCGCAACCTCTGACCCCAAAACACGAACCCACCTCGGTGGGTTTTCATCTGAATTAGCCCTGGAATTCATTCCGGGGCGGACCTCCCTGGCAAGCCAAAGCTCGCCCTACCCCACCGTCCGCAATGGCGGACGGGCAAACGCAGCCGGGGAGTTCACTCCCCGGCGAGCCCGTAACCCGCAACGGACGCGCAAAGCGCGTCCCTCCGAGGGGCGGAACGTCGGCCCCGGGGCCTTGGCTTTCCTGTGCGGGCAACGTCAGTCTGGTTTGCTTGTCCACAGCGAACCAGGACAGGAGATGTGGGGATGGACTGGGGATCGGGGGATGCAAAAAGTAAAGTGGCTGTCGCCCAGAGGTAGGGCCGGCTTTTCTCCACATCCCCAACCATCTCCCTATCCCCCCACCATTTTCGCAAAAGCACTCCCATCCAGACAAACGTGGCCCGCAAATTCTGCGCTGCAAGTTTGGCGATCGCGTAAAGCGCGCCCCTCCGAGAGGCGGAACGTCAAGCTCTGCGGTCGCTGCGACCCTGCGGTTTTTTCATGTCTCTTACCGGCTTGCTTTCCGCTCCGAAAAATGCTAAACTTCAACAGGCTGGTAAACAACCTCGGTGTTGCGGAGGAACTGCGGTACCCTGAAGTCCAAGTGCGTTCCGCGTCGCAGCAACAACAAACGGGTTTTGGGAGGAAACATGGCTGAGAAGAAAGGACCGCCCGTTTTCGTTCAAACAGCGACTCCTGAGCAACCGGAGCTGGACAACTGGCAGCAAATCACTGAAGAAGAGGCTCGTGTTGCCTACGAGATGACCCTGCGCAATGAGCTCTCCGGCGGCACACCGACTGTGCGGGAATTCGAGAAGGAGTGGCGCGAGTGGACCGGGCTTCGTTACGCCATCACGACGATGAACGGCAGCACAGCCCTGTACAGCGCGTACTTCGGTCTCGGCGTTGGACCAGGCGACGAGGTCATTTGCCCCACGTACACGTGGATCTGCACGATCGCACCCGCCGTCTTCCTGGGAGCGCGACCTGTCTTCGTGGAAAGCGATCCCAGGACGCTGCAAATCGATCCTGAGGACGTGCGGCGTAAGGTCACAGACAAGACGCGGGCCATTGTGGCCGTCCACCTGTGGGGCAACGTGTGCAACATGGACGAGCTGATGGCCGTCAGCCGTGACACAGGCGTGCCCGTCGTGGAGGACTGCTCTCACGCCCACGGCGCCCGCTACAAAGGCAAACCTGTCGGCACTTTCGGGCACGTGGCAGCCTGGAGCTTGCAGGGTAGCAAGGCGGTCAGCGCTGGCGAGGGCGGTGTGCTGGCCACAAACGACGAGGAAATCTTCGAGCGAGCCTGCCTGGCTGGTCAGGTCAACCGAATGGGCGGTTTGGATCTGGTGACGGAACGCTACGCCGACCTTCAGCCGCTTGGCCTTGGGATGAAGTTTCGGGCCCACCCGCTCGGCATTGGCATTGCCCGCGTACAACTGCGCAAGCTCCCTGAGCTAAACCGGAGAAGAGCGGCCTACGTGGAAGCCGTCGAGGAAGGGCTGAGGGAAATGCCAGGACTTGAGCCCGTGGCCACGTACGAGGGCTCGGAGCGCGGCGGATTCTACGGATTTCCAACCATCCACCGCCCGGAAGAACACCACGGGCTCAGCACGCAGCGTTTCATCGCCGCTTTGCGGGAAGCGGGTTTGAACGCGGGACCAAGTCCTTACGGTCTGCTCCACCGTTTGAAGATCTTCGCAGAAGGCTTCGACGTGTTCACCCGCGGTCGGGGTCCTCTCACCGGCGACTACCCCGGCTACAAAGAAGGAGACTTCCCGGTCACCGAGGGCGTCTTCGAGCGTTTGGTGTTTCTGCCGATCCTCTCGGACCCGGTTCCTGGAGCCGTGGAAAAGATCCTCGGGATTCTGCGCGACGTAACCGGTCGCGCCGCGAAGGGAGAGCTGTCATGACGAGCTTTGACCGCTGGGTCGACGCCACGCTGCCTTTAGGTCCCGAAACACCGGTTTTCCCAGGGGATCCACCCGTCGAAGTTAAGGAGGAACTGACGCTCAAGGGTGGTGACCCCGTTAACTTGCGTTGGTACCGTCTCAGCGGTCACCACGGTACCCACGTGGACGCGCCCCGCCACCTTTTCGACGACGGCGCTGACGTGGCAAGCCTCGACTTGGTTCGCTTTGCCGGACGTGCCTGGGTTGTGGAAGTACCAACAGAAACGGCGATCACGGCGGAACACCTGAAGAGCCAGATGCCGGAGAAAGAGGAGCTCTACCGGGTGTTCCTGAAAACCGCAGCCTCAGAAGCCTGGCAAAACGGCAACTTCCGCAATTTCCCGATCCCCTACCTGCTTCCGGAAGCTGCGCAGTTTCTGATGGACAGACTGATCCAGCTCGTGGGTACTGACAGCCTGTCGGTCGACCCGCCGGACAGCCACGACCTGCCCTCGCACAAAATCATTCTCGGAGCAGGTGTGCCAATCATCGAGGGGCTCGATCTGTCCAGAGTCCCGCCTGGGCTTGTGCACTTTGTGGCTCTGCCGGTGCGCTGGGCCGGGGCAGATGGCGCCCCGGTGCGCGTCCTCATCTGGCCAGGCGAGGTCTGACCCGACACGCTGACGTCCGCAAAACCAGCGAGCTTCTGCACAGGGGCGGCGTCTTGCTCCCGACGCGGCACTTCGTTCGGTTCCGCGCGGCGAATCCAGCTCGCCGCACCAAATGGCGAGATGGGGCAGCGAATTCAGACGATCTCCAACTCATCCCTGCTGGGCAAAGGCGGAAATGGTGCGTGCGGCTCGGTCTGGTACCAGAAAGCCACAGAAGCGATGTCATCCTGCAGGGGAAGGTAGCGGCCGTCGGAGCGCCAGCCGAGAGCCTGAATGGTGACGCGCAGGTTTTCCTCAAATCGAATCGGGTCGGGAATGTGCCAGCGGTACATGCCAAAGCGCATTTGTGAGCGGTAGAGCCCGTCGGGGCGAATCACCTGCGTAAGTCCCGAGTACGGCGTGGTGAATTCCTGGTACTGGTGGGTTTCCTGATTCTCGAAATTGTAGGAGCCGCAGAAGTAGTCTTCCGTGCCCGTGCCGCAAATGGTTGGAAAATCGCGGTCGCCATCGATGTAGAACTTGATCTCGCCTTCGCCCCACCAGCCGTTGTTGTGCACGCCCCACGCGAGGTAGGTGCCCACGTAGTGTCCCCACCC
>JAADFT010000498.1 GCA_013152765.1 Calditrichota bacterium
AAGGCAATCGTGGCCAGCGGAACGTTGCGGGTCGAGATTGCAGACCGGGACCGCATGAAGTTTGTGACCTACGAAGCCAACAAATGGATCAACGCGCACCCGATCACGTCGAAGGGGTTGCCGGAGTTTGGCACGGCGATGCTCGTCAATCTGATGAACGAGGCGGGCATCTTTCCGTCCTACAACTACCAGTACAACCAGTTCGAGCACGCTGAGGACGTGTCGGGCGAGGCGATCGCGGAGAAGATTCTGGTCAAAAAGACGGGCTGCTGGGGCTGCATCATTCAGTGCACGCGCAAGACCAAGACCAGCCGCGACGAAGGGGAAGGACCCGAGTACGAGAGCAACTGGTCGCTTGGCCCCGACTGCGGCATCCACGACATTGAGGTGATTGCGGAGGCCAACTACGAATGCAACCGGCTGGGAATCGACACGATTTCGGCCGGCGGCACCATCGCTTGCGCGATGGAAATGACGGAACGCGGCTACTACGACGCGGGGATTCGCTTCGGTGAGAAGGACAAGCTGATCGAGTACCTGCGGAAGATCGCCTACCGCGAGGGGGTCGGCGACGAGCTGGCCGAAGGGTCCCGACGTTTTGCCGAAAAGCACGGCCACCCGGAGCTGAGCATGACGGTGAAAGGACTCGAATTGCCAGCTTACGACCCGCGCGGTGCTCAGGGACAGGGCCTGGCCTACGCTACAACCAACCGGGGTGGGTGCCACCTGCGGGGCGGCTTCGTGATCGGCCGGGAGTTGCTCGGCGTACCGAGGATGATCGACCGCTTCTCACCGGTTGGTAAGGGAAGTCACACGGCCATTCTGGCGGATTTCGGAGCCGCGATTGACTCGATGGTTGTTTGTCGGTTTTCGACTTTCGCACTGAGCGAAATCGTCTGGGGCAGACTCCTGACGGCTCGGCTGTTACGGGCGTTCAGTACGAGCCCGAGGACGTGATGGAGGTTGGTGAACGCATTTTCAACCTCGAGCGCATGTTCAACATCCGCGAAGGGTTCAGCCGAAAGGACGACACGCTCCCGAAACGGTTGCTGGAAGAGCCCGCGCCACTCGGCCCCGTAAAAGGGCAGGTGGTGAAGCTGGACCAGATGCTTGACGAGTACTACGCTTTCCGCGGCTGGGACAAGAACGGGGTGCCCAAGCCGGAAACGCTGAAACGCCTGGGACTGGAGGAGTGTCTCGATGGCTAGCGAAAAATACCGCGAACTGATGGACGAATTCAAGAAGATCGGACGCGCTGTTTTCGACATCGGCCTGAACAACTCGCACAGCGGCAACATGAGCGTCCGTGTGGGGGATCGCATCCTGATCACCCGGCGTGGTTCGATGCTGGGGTTCCTGAAAGACAGCGACATCATCGAAACGGGTTACGAGCACAACGACGCTGGCATTTCCTTGGCTTCCACGGAGGTGAACGTTCACCGGGCGATCTACCACGGCACATCGGCGCTGGCGATTTTGCACACGCACCCCGTGACCGCCACGGCGCTCAGCTTCGTGGAAGATGAAATCGTGCCGATTGACGTCGAGGGCTCGTACTACCTGCGCAAGATTCCGATCGTCGAGTTCGAATTCGGTACTGGCTCCAAGGAAATGGAGAAAGTCCTGCCGCAGGTGCTCAAGAACTACAAGATCGTAATGATCAAGGGGCACGGGGCGTTCGCGATCGGTGACTTTCTGGAAGAGGCTTTTCACTACTCGCACATGCTTGAGAGCATCGCCCAGATCGTCTGGCGTGTGAGGGCCATGGGAGTGGACAGCAAACAGTTCGAGCGACCGTATTTCCACCAGTGGTAACAACTCGTGGCGAAGAGGGCTGAACGAGGAGGACCCCGACATGGCGCTTTCAGACCTGGCCCTCTACGGCGGACCGAAGGTCAAGACGACACCGTTCTCGACGGGTAAGAAGTACGGGGAAGCGGAACTCGAGCAACTGCGCGAGGCGATCGAGCAGGGAACGCTTTTCTACGCCCACGGCAAGAAGACCGCACAGTTTGAGAAGCGGTTTGCGGCGATCGAGGGTGTGGAACACTGCGTGGCGACTTCCTCTGGCTCGGCGGCGCTGCACACAGCTGTGGCTGCGCTGGACCTCGGAGTTGGGGACGAGGTCATCACCTCGCCGATCACGGACATGGGTTCGCTGATCGGCATCCTCCTGCAGAACGCAGTGCCCGTTTTTGCGGATGTGGATCCTCACACTTACAACATCACGGCCGACTCGATTGCCGAGCGGATCACCGAGAAAACGCGCGGCATCATGGTGGTGCACCTGGCCGGCAACCCCTGCGACATGGATCCGATTCTGGAGCTCGCGCGAAAACACGGCCTGTGGGTGGTGGAGGACTGCGCCCAGGCGTACATGGCCAGCTACAAAGGGCGACTCGTCGGAACAATGGGCGACATCGGCTGCTTCAGCCTGAACGACTGGAAGCACATCAGCGCTGGCGACGCGGGTCTGCTGGTTACGAAGAGCGCCGAGCTGGCGCGAAAGGCCAGGCTGTTCACGGACAAGTGCTACGACCGGGAGAAGCCGGGTCGCGACCCACAACGGTTTGGCATGAACTACCGGATCAGCGAACTGCAGTCTGCAGTCGGGCTCGCGCAGCTCGAAAAGCTGGAGTGGATCTGCGACAGGCGGACGCAAATCGGCGGGGCGATCACAGAAGGGATTCAGGATTTGCCCGGGGTTCTCCCCCACAAGGTGACCGAGGGAGGACGCAGCACCTTCTGGTTCTACATGTTGCGTGTGGATGAGCAGAAGCTTGGCACGTCGGCCGAGACTTTTGCGGAGGCGCTGAAAGCGGAGGGGATTCCGGCGAGCTACGGCTACATCAAGAAGCCGGTTTACCTGTGGACTTTTCTCAGGGAACGGCGCATTTACCCGAACTTCAACTGGCCGGAGGATTTCCCGCAGTACGGCAAACCTCTGCGCTACGAGGAAGGTCTCTGCCCGGTGGCGGAGGAGGTTCTGCGAACCTGCGTAACGATCGCTCTCAGCGAGTTCTACTCCGACGAGGACGTACAGGCCATCGTGAAAGCGACCGAGAAAGTGGCCACGGCTTTCCACCCCGAACGCGGCAGCCACGCGTAGCGGAGGCGCAGATGGGAGCACACTACCTTGGCATTGACGTCGGTACTTCCGGAACCAAAGCACTGCTGATGGACGAATCGGGCCACGTGGTGGCCACGGCTACGGAAGAGTACCCTCTGCACGTGCCAAAACCCAACTGGTCTGAACAAGACCCCGAAGACTGGTGGCGGGCCACGGTTGCGGCGGTTCGGGCTGTGCTGCGGAAATCCGGCGTGGCGCCAAAGTCTGTGAAAGGCATTGGGCTCTCGGGCCAGATGCACGGCTCGGTGTTTCTGGATGCCTCGAACCGGGTGATTCGGCCGGCCATTCTCTGGAACGATCAGCGAACGGGTGCGGAGTGCGCTGAAATCACCGAGAAAGTGGGGGCGGAGCGGCTGCTTGAGCTGGTGTCGAACCCGGCGCTCACCGGGTTCACCGCCCCGAAGATCCTCTGGTTGCGAAGGCACGAGCCGGAAAACTACCGGAAGGTGCGAAAGGTTCTGCTGCCGAAGGACTACATTCGTTTCCGTCTGACGGTCGAGTTCGCTACCGAAGTTTCGGATGCCTCTGGTACGTTGCTGTTTGATGTGCGCAACCGGCGCTGGTCCGACACCGTGCTGGACGAGCTCGAGA
>JAADFT010000499.1 GCA_013152765.1 Calditrichota bacterium
TTCTCCGGATTGAAAGCGTGGTGCAGAAATGCCAGGTAACGGTACAGCAGCGGCAGAATCTCTTCGTTTCGGAACAGATCCCAGTGCGCCGTGGCAACCATGACGGCTCGCGCGTTGTCGTCGGTGCAGTAGCCGTGCAGCCTGTTGGGAACGGTGTAGGTCGCGTGCTGCAGGATGCCGGTGTCGTCGGTGAGCACTTTCAGGTAATCGAGCTTCACCTCAGGCAGCGCTGTTTGCGGAAGCACTTTCTTGCGAATGGCGTGCCGAACCGTGAGTCGCCCGTACTCCTCGACTGCGCGTGCGAACACGCTCGCGTACTGGCGCGCCACCTCCGGCCAGATCATCTTCCGCCCGTACTGGTAAGCATTCTTGCGGAGCCGGTTGCGCTTGTTCTCGTCACTCAACAGGTCGATGAGCGCTTCAGCCAGCGCGTCCGCATCCTTGAACGGCACCAGGACACCGCGCTCGTCCGCCAGCGTCTCTTCGGCGTAGAAGTACGGCGTGGACACAATCGCCTTACCGGTGGCGATGGCGTACGTCAGCGTGCCGGACACGATCTGCTCGCGCGAAAGGTACGGCGTCACGTACAGGTCCGACGCGATCAAGAAGTGTGTGAGCTGCTCAAACGTCACGTAGCGGTTGTGGAAAATGACGTGCTCGTGCAGCCCGAGCTCGTCCACCAGGCGCTGGAGCGACATGCGGTACTGCTCCCCGAAACGTCGCTTGATCTCCGGGTGAGTGGCTCCCAGCACAACGTACGCCACATCCGGATGCTCATCCACAACCCGACGCATGGCCCGGATGGCGTACTCAATTCCCTTGTTGGGGCTGATGAGGCCGAAGGTGAGAATGACCCGCCGCCCTTCGAGCTGGAACTGGTCCTTGTAAAAGGAGGGATCCAGGAAGGGGATGTCTGGCGCACCGTGCGGGATGTAGACGATCTTGTCCTCCGGGACGCCGTAAACACTTGTGAGAATTTCGCGGGCCTTGTGAGCCATCACGACCAGCAGGGTCGAGCGCTCGCAAACGGCTTCAAAAACACGGCGCATTTCGTCGTCGAACGGCTCACGAAGCACCGTGTGAAGGGTGGTCACCACGGGTTTCTTCAGATTCTCGAGCAGGGTGATGAGGTGCCCACCCCACGTGCCACCGAAAATCCCAAATTCATGCTGAATCGACACGACATCGACGGGCGAGACATTCAGAAAGTCCGCCGCCTCGCGGTAGTCGGCTTTGTGCTGGTCACGAATCTCAAAATGAACTTCGGGCCCGTACGGGTAACCCTCCTGCGTGTTGTTCAGTGCCACGATGTCCACGCAGGCGCTCAGGTCATCCGCGTTTCCCTGGTGTTCGCACAGAGAACGCACCAGATCGTGCGTGAACGTAGCAATGCCGCAACGTCTTGGAACGTACGTACTGACAAAGCTCACGTGAGTCCTGATTTCGTCACGGTCTGCCATCTAAGCCTCCGTTGTCCCCTTCGTCAGTCAGTTGTCAGTTGCGGAGATGTCGTAGAAAAGAAGAAACCGGACAGCCAAAATCTGCCGGAACCAAGGCAGGAAAAAAGTGCAGCAAAACCCCAGATGAATTAACGACCGCACGCCCTTGCCGGGTTCCCGAGCCGGTGTTGGATTTCCGCCGAAAGCAAGTCTTAGCGTTTCGAAACCTGGCAGCCACAGCACAGTGCGACTGACACAGTCCGGACTCGCCCACAGGGATTCGTAAAACAAACGGACATACCCCGGAAGAAGAAGCTCTGCTCCCACGTGCGCCTGCGTCAGCCTGGCCAAACCGAATTTTGAGCAACCTCGTAACGTTCGGCAACGTTCCGCTTGACTTTCTCCACGGCCTCGCGTAACCTCCAGCGAACGCGCAGCACTGCACCGCTACGGGTAGAACGTCGCAAATTCGGTCTGTTCGCAGCCTGACCGGCCGTCCGGAGAGGTGTCACGTCCTTGGGTTGAGGAGGGTACAGGATGCACGCAACAAGTGGCGAGCAGGCGCCGACATCAGCAACTCACGCCGTTTCGAAAGGCCAGGTCGCCTCGGCCGTGGTGCTTGTAGTCGGACTCCTGTTGACGGGCTACGGCTTTTTCCACCCCCACGTCGTCGCCCTGTACGCAGGGCTCCTGCTAACCCTGGTGGGAGTTTTGACAGGACTCGTGCAACTCTTGTGGCAGGGCAAGAAGTGAGCGAAGCAGCCGGGGTCAGCGAGAAGCGTCTGCCGTGCTGGCGGCAGGATCCAAAACGGTGCCAGCACGCGCTCACTGCTCGCCCCACGAGGACTCACCTCGACATCGGCACCCCGTGAAGCGGCGTTGGGTAGGAAGCACCGTCAGAAAAAACGCCGCCACCTGGACCGACCCAGGACTGACGGCGTCCACCCGCAGATCAGCTTCAGGTTTCTTACCTCTTACCCCCAGGAGCATGCATGAAGGGCAAACCAGCCCCGCTCCGAATCAGTCAAAACCTAACGCGGCTCGGGACAGCTCAGCACGTAGTCCAGCACCTCGCTGAACTTGGCCGTCGCCAGAGCTACGGTTGAGTCCGCCGCGCCGTAGTACATGCGCAGCTCGTCCTTTTCTCTGTCCACAATCACACCGCACGGAAACGTCACGCCGGGTACGTCGCCCGTGCGTTCGTAGGGCTCCCGGGGTCCGAAAATCCACTGGTCCGTGCGCCTGAGCACCCGGCTCGGGTTCTCGAGATCCAGCAGGGCAGCGCCTACGCGGTAGAGACTTCCCGAAGCAGTGACGCGGACGCCGTGGTACAGGATCAGCCAGCCCTCCGGTGTCTCAATTGGCTGAGCACCCAGGCCCACTTTGTTGGCGTCCCACCAACCACCGCGTCGCGCAGGCAGCAAAATGCGGTGCTCGCCCCAGTGCGTGAGGTCACGCGAGAAAGAAATCCAGATGTGTGCCCCTTCGCCCGCAGAAGAGGGCATCGGCCGGTGAATCAGGGCCCAGAGGCCATTGAACCGGCGCGGGAAAAGCGAAGCGTCTTTGTCCTCGGGCGGCATGATCGGCCCCAAACGGTCGAAGGTCTTGAAATCTTCCGTCATGGCCAGCGAGACCAGGGGCCCACCCATCGAGAAAGACGCGTAGGTAACCGCGTAAATTCCCTTCTCCTCCAGGTAAACAATGCGCGGATCCTCAATTCCCCAGATCTCCTCCGGGTGATTCTCCACATCCGGCAGGAGAGTCGGTTCCGGGTCGATCTCCCAGTTCGTACGCCCGTCCTTGCTACGGGCCACAGTGAGGTGCGACATGCCACGCATGTCCTCCACTCGCACCAGCAGAACTGTTTCGCCGTCGATTTCCACCGCGCCGGCGTTGAAAACCGCGTTCGCCAGGTACGGCCAATCTTCCGGTGTCAGGATTGGGTTGCCTTCGAAACGTGTGAAAAGGTCGATCCCGTCCATGCCTCCACCCTGATTCGGTTGCCTTCCTTTCCTGCTCGTCACCGCGACTGCCACAGCGACTTCACCACCTGTTTCCACTTCAATTTTCGGAAGTTAGATCAGATCTTTAGAAGCCGTGGACTCAACGCCTCTCTTTGGCGTCGGGTCCGATACGGACACGGTGTCTGTCGGCCCCAAAGGCCACTACCGCAAGAACGTCAGTCTCAAATCTTCCCGCCGAGGGCCTGTTTGGCCCACCAAGTCAAAATCAACTCTCCTCCTCTCCCCAGGTTCCAGGTCAAAGAAGTTGTCTGCAAACACCGCGCCGGGCAACTCAAGCTGGAGCCCGAGCACAAGCGTTTTCGCTTCCAGCTCAACGGCACCGGAACGCTCATCCACGGCAAAGTCTATCACCTCCACCTGCGGCGTGGGCAAATGCAGATGTTTCAACTCGACGAAGAATGTTCGCGTGCGAGTCACCGGAAAGCCCGTCCCGCGGAATTCCGCCAGAAGGTAGAGACGCTCCTCCGCCGTGCCTTCCGGTAGCGGAACAGCCACGCCGTCGAGAGTGTGAACCGTTTGCGCCGGGATTTCCAGGCCAAGTCTCCCAGAAGCGACCTCGTAGCCGTCGGTGTGCCGTAGCTGCCAGAACAGCTCACCCGACACGTCCTCGAACGTGTCGTTGATCAGAGTGAACACCACGCCCTCACCCGTCTCGACACGGAGCAAAACCGGACTGTAAAAGCGCCGGGCCCAGTAGTAGGCGGCCTTCGGAATCAGGTTGCTGTCGATCAAGGCCCAGCTTGTCACCGGCCAGCAGTCGTTGAGTTGCCAGATCAGCACCCCGGCCGTCCGCGGCCAACGGGAGTGCCAGTGCTCCACGCAGGTCTTCAGGGCCAGGGCCTGATTCAACTGCGCCGCGTGAATGAAATGTCCAAAGTCGGTTCCCACCTTCAAGTGCCCGGCCAGGAAGCGAAACAGGCGCTCGGTACCCTCGATCTGCTTGTTGTGAAACTCGAAAAGTCTGCTCTGTGGCCAGCGCTCCTCCTCAGGCAACACCTGTTCAAG